>DASQVU010000065.1:0-20088 GCA_035640615.1 Pseudonocardiaceae bacterium | reverse complement strand
CGGAGGTAGATAGCTTCGCCGATGGTCTTGAACGAGATCCCATGCTCGGCGAGCCCGGGAATCGGCAGCGTGCGAGCGATGGAGCCGGGGGCCATCACCAGCACGTCATAACCGATCTGCTCGATATTGCCGGCGCAGTTCTCGATGGTGGCGACGTGGTGTGCATGCTCCACCTTGGTGACCCGGCCACACACGACACGGCAGCGCCTGAGCACCCGACGCAGCGGCACGACGACGTGGCGGGGTTCGATCGAGCCGGCTGCGGCTTCCGGCAGGAACGGCTGGTAGGTCATCTGCGTCTGCGGATCCACCACGGTGATGGCTGCGTCACCCTCGCTCAGCTTGGATTGCAGCCCCAGCGCGGTATACATCCCCACATAGCCACCGCCGACGATGAGAATGTGTGGTGACTCCCGAGGCGGTACGCCCATAACAGCAGTATCCCGATTGCGGCTCCGGCGTGCCGGTTATCAAGGCGTGATCCCGGCCAGTTCAGCTGCCCGGCGCAGCACGTCGACCAGCATTGCCGGGGTGAGCCGGCCGGTGAAGGTGTTCTGCTGGCTGACGTGGTAGCAGCCGAGCAGGTGCAGCCCCTCTAGGGGGATTTCCACGCCGTGCCCGAAGCGGGGCCGCGGCATCGGCACTGGCCACCCTGCGGCGCTCAGCGCAGGCAGCAGCGCCTGCCACCCGAACGCGCCGAGCACCACCACTGCGCGCAGCGTCGGGCGTAACAGCTGCAACTCTTGAATTAGCCAGGGGCGGCAGGCGTCACGTTCAGCCGGGGTGGGTTTGTTCGCCGGTGGCGCACAGTGCACCGGGGCGGTGATGCGGGTGCGGTACAACCTCAGCCCGTCACCGCGGTGGGTGGCCATTGGCTGGTTGGCCAGACCGACCGCGTGCAAGGCGGCGAAGAGCACGTCGCCGGATCGATCTCCGGTAAATATCCGGCCGGTGCGGTTGCCGCCGTGGGCGGCGGGCGCGAGCCCGACGATGGCCAGCGCCGCGTCAGCCGGACCGAATCCCGGCACCGGACGTCCCCAGTATTCCTGGTCGCGGTACGCGGCCCGCTTCTCAGCGGCCACGGTCTCGCGCCAAGCGACCAGCCGCGGGCATGCCCGACACCGCGTGACCGCGTCGTCGAGTTCCTCCAGTTGCCCGCGTGTCGCGCTCTCGTGCTCAGTGTGTCGCGGTTTCATGCTCGTGGCGCCTCACCCGAGGCCTAGCGCGATGCCGTCGAGGATGTCGTGCTCGCTGACCACGAGCTCGGTGATGCCGGCCCGATCATGTAACTCTTCGGCCAGCACCGCAACGATGACTGCACCGCCGGCGATCACGTCGACCCTGCCGGGGTGGATGACGGGATTGGCCGCCCGCTGACGACGCGTCGACGCGAGCAGGCTTTGCGCCGTATCGCGCAGTTGCTCCAGCGACAACCGGGACAAGTGGGTGCGTTCGGCGTCGTAGCCGGGCAACCGCTGGGCTACTGCGGACAGTGTCGTGACGGTGCCCGCCACCCCGACCCAGGTGCGGGCCTTCTGCACCGGCACGCTGGCGAACACGGCTTGCAACGTCTGCGCCGCGAACTGCCGGGCCGCGCTGATCTCGGCTGCCGTCGGAGGGTCCGAGTGCAGGTGGCGCTCGGTAATCCGGACGCAGCCCACGTTGACCGAGCGCGCCGCGGTGACGTCCGGTCTGGTCCCGTCCCACTCACCGAGCACGACCTCGGTAGACCCGCCACCCACGTCGACCACGACGAACGGGCCGTCAGCCGGATCCAGATCGCCGACCGCACCAGTGAACGACAACCGGGCCTCCTCGTCTCCGGTGATCACCTCGGCATCCGTGCCGAGGGTGTGGCGGACCATCGCGAAGAAATCGTCCCGGTTGGCGGCGTCACGGGTGGCCGAGGTCGCCACCATCCGGACCCGCTGAGCATCGACGCGGCGCGCGATGGCGACGTAGTCGGCGAGAGCGAGCCGGGTGCGCTCCAGGGCACCGGAAGCCAGCCGGCCAGTGGCGTCGACGTCCTGGCCGAGCCGGACGATCCGCATCTCCCGATGCACATCGACAAGCTTCCCGTCGGTGAGATCAGCCACCAGCAACCGAATCGAGTTGGTCCCGCAATCGATCGCCGCCACCCTGACCAAACCGCACCTCCATGTTCGCCCTCTGAATGGGAGATTAGTGATGTGGAGAACCAGCCGCCCCCACTGGTGGAGTTTCGACCTGCTGGGGTGCGATCCGGCGCTGAGTGGCGCGATTGGGCGATACGGCGGTGCGGTCTCGGCGGTGAGCGAACTCGCGCTCGAAGCCGGGTCGGGTGTGGTACGAGAGCACGGGCGGCTGGCTGATCTGCACCCGCCGGTGCTGCATACTCATGATCGATACGGTGGCCGCATCGACGAGGTTGAATTTCACCCGTCGTGGCACTGGCTGCTACGTCGTGCGGTGGCCCACGGGCTGCACGCCGCTCCGTGGGGACCCGACGCGGCGCGCGCCGCTCACCTCGTCCGCGCGGCGGGCTTCTACCTCTGGACGCAGGTGGAGGCTGGCCACGGCTGCCCACTGTCGATGACCTATGCCGTAGTACCGGCGTTGCGTCACTGCCCTGAGCTGTCCGCGCAGTGGGAGCCGGGGCTGTGCTCGCGGGTGTACGACCCGGAACCGCGGGCTACGGCCGGCAAACACGGTCTGCTCGCCGGTATGTCGATGACGGAGAGGCAGGGCGGATCCGATGTACGCGCCAACACAACGACCGCGACGCCGGTCGATGGCGGCGCATATCGGCTCGTCGGGCACAAGTGGTTCACCTCAGCACCGATGAACGACGTTTTCCTCGCGCTCGCTTACGCCCCCGGCGGACTCAGCTGCTTCGCGGTCCCCCGCGTGCTCCCCGACGGCACCCGCAACGCCATCCGGCTGCAGCGGCTGAAGAACAAGCTGGGCAACAGGGCCAATGCCTCTGCCGAGATCGAGTACGACGGCGCCCTGGGTTGGGCGGTCGGCGCGGAGGGCCGTGGGGTGCCCACGATCATCGAGATGGTGACGATGACGCGGCTGGACTGCGTGATCGGCTCTGCCTCCACCATGCGTGCGGCGCTGTCGGAGGCTGCGCACCATGTGGCACACCGCCGCGCGTTCGGGGTTCGGTTGGCTGACGCGCCCTTGATGGCGGCGGTGGTGGCCGACCTGGCGCTGGAAAGCGAAGCCGCCACGGCACTGGCGATGCGGCTGGCCGCCGCAGTGGACGCCGGTGAGCGTGCGCTGCTGCGCATCGCGTTGCCGGCCAGCAAGTACTACGTCTGCAAGCGTGCGCCTGCGGTGGTGGCCGAGGCGCTGGAATGTCTAGGCGGCAACGGTTACGTCGAGGACTCCGGTATGCCCCGGCTGTACCGGGAAGCGCCGCTGAACTCGATCTGGGAAGGTGCCGGCAACATCACCGCGTTAGATGTGCTGCGCGCGCTGTCCCGGGATGCGGCGCCGGCGGAGGCGCTGCTGGCCGAGCTCGACGCTGCCGCTGCGGCGCATCCCCGTCTCGGCCGGGCGGTGTCCTTGTTGCATGCGGAGCTGTCCGATCCGGCGCCGGAGCGGGCCCGCCGGTTGGCCGTGCTGATCGCGCTGTGCCTGCAGGGGTCGTTGCTGCTGCGCCACTCGCCGGCGGTGGTCGCTGAGGCGTTCCTCGGTTCGCGGCTCGGCGGGGATACCACTGGATGGACTCTCGGCATGCTCCCTGCGGGGACAGATACGGCCCTGCTGGTGGAGCGCGTGACGCCGCGCTTGGGGTGATGCTTAACGCCGGTAGGGCGCAGTACGCCGCAGGCTGGGCGGGGCACCACGCCGCGACACACCGGGCACGGAAGCGCAACACACCGGGGACGGAAGCGCAACACGCGGGGCACGCGGGGACGTTAGATGCACGGGCCGGGGGTCCACCAGGGGCCGATCTCGGCGAGGACCTCGTCGCCGAAAGGATTGACGCCGGGGCCTCGGGCTAGGGCATGGGCGACGTGCACGTGCAAGCATTTCACCCGACCGGGCATCCCGCCGGCGCTGACCTGCGTCCCCAGGGGGTCCAGAGCGTCGCGCTCTGCCAGGTAGGACTCGTGCGCGGCCCGGTAGGCGGCCGCGAGCTCGGGCTCGGTGGCCAACCGATCGGTCATCTCCCGCATCGCTCCGCTGGCCTCGATCCGCCCGATCAGCCCCCCCAGCCTTCGGCAGGTCAGGTAGTACAGCGTGGGGAACGGGGTGCCGTCGGCCAGCCGCGGAGAGGTCTGCACCACGCTGGGCAGGCCGCAGGGGCAGCGGTGCGCGACCGACCGTAATGCCCGGGGCGGGCGTCCCAGCTGCGCGGCGACAGCTTCCCGGTCCGCCGGGTCCACCGGCTCACCCATTGTTGATCGAGTTCCACAGTTGGGTGTACCACGGCCGCGCCGATGCCGGGACACCACCCGCGACGGCCGCGGCTGCGCCGGGGGGAAGCTGCACCAGGTACGGGGCTTCACCCGGGCGCACGTAACGCAACCGTTCGCGGGCCTGCGTCTCGATATGTTCCGGATCGGCCAGCAGCACGCGGCGGCGTTCCAGCTCAGCGATCTTGTCGGCGAGCATGTGCTGCTGCTCGTACACCGCCGACAGCTCGGCACGCTGGCTCACATAGTTACGCAACGGCACCGCCACGCTCAGGATCAGTACGCAGATCACTGCGGCCAGCAGCGCCGCCCGGCGCCCTGAGGTTACGCCCACCGCGTAACCGATCCGTACCCCCAGCGGACGGATCGGCGCGCGGTCACTGGGCGCCCCGTACTTGGCCGGGCCCGCGTCGCCCACCAGGCCTAGCCCTCCGGCGTAAATCGGGCGAACGCCAGGTCCCCGGCGTAGCGAGCGGCGTCTCCGAGAGCTTCCTCGATGCGCAGCAGCTGGTTGTACTTCGCCACCCGCTCCGACCGCGCCGGAGCACCGGTCTTGATCTGCCCACACCCCAGCGCCACTGCCAGGTCGGCGATTGTGGTGTCCTCGGTCTCCCCGGACCGGTGGCTGATCATGCAGCGATACCCGTTGGATTGCGCGAGCGCCACCGCGTCCAGGGTTTCCGACAGCGTGCCGATCTGGTTCAGCTTCACCAGCATCGCATTGGCCACCCGCCGATTGATACCCTCCTCCAGCCGTTCCGGGTTGGTCACGAAAATATCGTCACCGACGATCTGCACCCGATCGCCGAGCTCCGCGGTCAGCCGCGCCCAGCCATCCCAGTCATCCTCGGCCAGTGGATCCTCCAGCGACACCAGCGGGTACGCACCGAGCAGGTCCGCGTAGTAGTCGATCATTTGTTCCGCGTTGCGGTCGCTGCGCTCGAAGGAATAAACACCGTTGGTGAAGAACTCGGTGGCGGCCACATCGATGGCGAGTGCGATGTCCTGGCCTAGGGTGTAACCGGCCTTATCCACCGCGGTGGCGATGAGATCCAACGCTTCCGTCGCCGCGGGCAGATCGGGGGCAAAGCCGCCCTCGTCCCCGAGTCCGGTGGGCAATCCGTGGCCTTTGAGTACCGACTTCAGCGCGTGATAAACCTCCGCACCCCAGCGCAGGGCCTCGCGGAAGGAGTCCGCACCGAGCGGGGCGACCATGAATTCCTGGACATCGACTCCCGTGTCGGCATGCGCGCCACCGTTGAGGATGTTGAACATCGGCACCGGTAACACATGCGCGTTCACGCCACCGATATAGCGAAACAGCTCCAGGCCGCTGGACTCAGCGGCCGCCTTGGCCACCGCCAGCGACACCCCGAGAATGGCATTGACACCCAGGCGAGACTTGTCCGGCGTGCCGTCCAGATCAACCAGCTTCTGATCCACGATGCGCTGCTCGATCGCTTCAATGCCGATCAGCTCAGGCCCGATCTCGTCCAGCACCGCCGCGACCGCATGCTCGACGCCCTTACCGGCGAAGCGCCCGGGATCACCATCGCGTAGCTCGACCGCCTCGTGCTGCCCGGTGGAGGCACCCGAGGGCACGGCGGCACGAGCCAGCGTGCCGTCATCGAGAGCGATCTCAACCTCAACAGTCGGGTTTCCGCGCGAGTCCAAGATCTCGCGGGCCCCTACCTCCTCGATGACCGCCACAGATACTCCTCGTCAGCAGTAGGCAGCAACAGGGTAACCAGCGGCGTGCACACTCGGTCGGAGGCGCGCGCCGGTGATCGAATACCGTTCTCGAGTGTCAACTCTCGTGTAACAGCGCGTATCCGCGTACCGTTAGTGTGACCATGACAGACGCCGACCGCCCCCGGGACGTCGTCGAGCAGTTCCGGCTCGCTGAGTTGCTGGTTTTACAACGGCGTCCATTGGAAGCCCTGCGAGAGCTGGCCCCGGTGCTCGACGCTGAGCCCGACGCACCGAGTGTGCAGCTACTGGCTGGACGAGCTTACCTCCAGTCAGCTCAACTGGGTCGAGCCGAGCAGGCCTTTCTCCGGGTCCTCGAGCAAAACCCTTCTGATCACTACGCTCGGTTTGCGCTGGGCCGTACCTTGCAGCGACAGAGTCGGTTGGAGGAGGCGCGGGCGCAACTAGCGATGGCGGTAGCGATGAACCCTACCCCGGATTATCAAGAAGCGCTTAATGAAGTGCGGATGCGAATAGCCAGTCGCTAGTCACCAATATTACTCAGATAACACCTTTAGCGCTGCGAGCGTAGCTCTGAGCAAAGCCGTATACTTCCTGAGCGTAGTCCAGGGAATCGTTGTAAGACAGTATCGCCCGCAGCCAACCATCGCCCGTGCTGAGATTGCGGTTCTCCGCGCACAAGTACTGTGCCGCTGCGAGTGAGGCGTCGTCGATATTCTGGGGGTCGGTAATTCCGTCCCCATTGCCATCGGCCCGCCACTTGGCCCACGTGGACGGAATGAATTGGAACGGCCCGACGGCGTGATCCCATACCTTGTCGCCATCCAGCAAGCCGTTATCGGTGTCCGCGATAGCCTTGACTCCGGGAGAACCGTCGAGCGTGGGTCCGATGATCGGCGCGGATGGCCGGCCGTCGGGTAGCAGAGTGCGGCCTTCAAACTTGCCGTGTTTCGACTCGACGGCGGCGATCGCCGCCAAGGTGACCCAGGTGATGCGGCAGTTCGGATGTGCGGCAGCCATCATCGCGTGTGCGTTGGCGTAGGCCTCCAGGGCACGCTGTGGGACGTTGGTGACTCGCGACATCCGCAGCGCCCAATCGGCGAAGGCCAGCTGAGGGCCACCCACAGGCTTCTCCGGCGCGGCGGCAATCTGCACCGGAATGGTGACGGTTTGACGAGCAGACTGACCAGATTGCCCGGGTTGCGTGGCTTGAGTGGGTTGACCAGGTTGCTGGGCCGGTGCCGGGCCGATGACCGGCTGTGCGACGGGTTCCGCGACATCGGGCAGCGCAGCAGGCGCGGCGAGGGCGGCTGGCGCCGGCGCGGCGAGCCCGCGATCGGGCAGCGGCGCGGCCACCGAGCCCAGACCGACCAGCACTAATCCGGCACAAGCCAATGCGCCACCGGAGACCACACCGCGGAGCAAGTAATGCGAGGCTCGGGGCATCCCTTGGCGAAGCCACGCACAGCTGTTCCGTCCGATTTGCCCGATACGCCGCTCACCGCCGTTCACATTTCAGCTCAACGACGGTTACGCGGCGCGGTTACGTGGAGTCCCCAGCGCCCGCTCCGGGCCAGTGCTTTCGCCACTGCTGGGCGGTGAGCTGGGCGGTGTCCAAACCGGCGGCGCGCGCGGACTGCTCAGCGGTGCGCACATCGGCAGCGAAGCGGCGGGCAACGCAGCGCAGTGCCGCTTCCGGGTCCTCGCCGGCCAGCTTGGCAGCGGCTGATAGCGCGAACAAGGATGCGCCGGTATCACCGCCGAGGCCGGGCAGTAGGTCACGCGGAAGTCCAGCCTTCGTCGCGCGGGATACCAGCTTGGCTGCCAGCGCCACCGCCGGCTGCGCCAACGCCACCCCGTCGACGCTGGACTCACGGCGCTTTTCGGTGCGCTTTAGTTGCTCCCAGCGGATTTCCTGTTCCGCGGCGGTGTGCACCCGTTCACTGCCCGCGAAGACATGCGGGTGGCGGCTGACCAGCTTGGCGACCAGGTCGCCAGCCACTGCGTCGATGTCGAAACCGCCAGGTTGCTCCTGCGCGACCCGGGCGTGGAAGAGCACCTGGAGCAGGACGTCACCGAGTTCTTCGCGAACTGCCCCCAGGTCGCCGTCTTCCAGTGCCTGGTAGAGCTCGTAAGCCTCCTCGATGAGGTAAGGCATCAGCGAGTGGTGGGTCTGCGCGGCGTCCCACGGGCAACCGCCAGGCGAGCGCAACCGGTCCATCACCGCTACCGCATCCAGCAACGCAATCCCGGCCGGTTCCGGGGTCAACCACACGCTGGCACCGGCGGCGACCCAGCGGGCCGCAGCACCAGTACCTGGGTCCATGGTGAGCAGCAATCCACGCAGCTCCTCCCCCGCCGCAAGCGCCCCGAACGGCTGCGCCAAATCGGCTGGTACGTCAGTATCGGCGTACAGCGGGGCCCCGTCCCGCAGCAGGCGCGCGGCCGCGGCCGGAAGCACCGCACCGAGCCGACGCGACAGCGTGATGACGGCAGGGCCGCTCACGTGCGGGGGACGGCGCGCAGCGGCGCCTCGAAGCCGCCGGTCTCGTTCTCGTCAGATACCACTTGCAGGGTCACCGGGTCCCACACGCCGTAGCGGGGATTGAGCCGCACTCCCACCTCATCGGCCACTCTGGCCAGCTGGCGGAGCCCGACTGCCTCCAGTATCGCGGGCTCGATCTGGTCGATCGGCGGCGCGTGCTCGGACGGCTCGACGCCATGATCGGCACGATTCTTCACCACCATGATCACCCAGGGTTTGGTGTCCGCGAGCTGGAAAGCGACCACGGTGTTTTCGGCGACGCCGAACGCCGGGGTGGTGGCGAAGATCGGGTCGTCCGCGGCGACGATCCGCTTGCCTAGCTCCGCGTCCTTACCGGCATGGACATCAGCGTCGATCAACTGGCGGGCCCGCTTGGAGCCGGCCTGCGAAAGCTCGTCCACGCGTTGCTTGGCGGCGGTTCGGGTATCGGCGGTGGTGTAGTCGACGGTGACCGCGCTGTTGCGTAACGCGAACCGGCCCAGGGAGGCCAGCGCCAGCTTGTCCTGCGCGCGTTCGCGGTAGGAATTGGCATCGAAGATGGTGCCCTTGGACGCGGCCTGCGCCCCGCCAACCTCATTGATCAGGCGATTCACCTGAGCCTGGTCGACGGTCACCCCGGTGCGCCGCGCGGCGATGTCCAGCAGCTGGTGCCGAATCCGCACGGTGAGGATCTTTCGCGACACGTCGTCGAGCTGATGGCCGGCCACCAGCTGGGCGCGAGCCTGCGGGCCCTCCTTGTCCAGCACACTCACAAGCTGGTCGTGCACCTGATCCGAGGTGATCTCGGTACCGTCGACGAACGCGGCGGCACCGAGTTCGCTGGTACCGCAGCCGCTGATCAACACCCCCGCGATGACCACGGCGACCCCCGCGGTCGCACAGCGGGCTGCGATGCCGGCACGCAGGACGCTTCGCACGAACGCTACTGTCTCACGCTGCGTGTGCTGGTCTCCAAGTACCCAGCTACATCGCTAACACACCGGGCCGGTCCGCGGTGACCAACCGACCGACCCCGGCGCTGGGCCAGGCGCTACAGGTATTTCCAGCAGCGCACGGTGGTCAACTTGTCATTCCGTCCCACCACATATCAACCTTGTTGGCGGCGAACACGACCTGCGCGATGCCCTGTTCATCAGCCGGCTCGCCGGTGCCGGCGCCCCGCCAGGTGGCGCCGTCGAAGACCCAGAAGGTTCCTTGTCAGTAAGACTTCCACCCTCTGGCGATGCTGAGTTCAAAGTTGTCCCACCAGCCATCGACCGGGTCGGCGGCGAAGACATCCCGCGCCACCCGGCAAGATCGGCCTGGGCGATTGAGCGGGGCAACCACTCTCCGTCGACGTAGGCCCACAATGTCGTGTCCCCGCTGGCGTACCGGTCGACCAGCAGGTACTGCGCTCTGCCGCTGCCCCGGTCGACCGTGACGGAGAGCTCGTCCGAGGCGTTGCCGTTCGCGACCACGACATTCCGCCGCCTGCTACCCGACCGGGACACCCACCTACTCGACCCGATCAGCGATCCGACATGGAGACATATCGGGATTGAAGGAGCCCCTCTGACCCCGATATGTCTCCATGTTGGGGTCAGGTCGTCAGCAGTCCACGGTGTCGAGGAGGTGGTGGATGGCTGCGGTCAGGCGGTGCGGGTCGCAGGGCGCGACCGTCAAAGACCTGGTGTCGTCGCGGCGCATAGTGACGGTGATCTGGTAGCGGCCGTCCGGGTTATCGCACCAGCGCAGCACGGCTGAACGGTGCACCCGGCCGCGATCTCGCACGTTGGCGGCAATCTGCCCGGCCCGGGCATGCGGCTGATCAAGGATTGCTGATACTGCGGCGCGCTGGCGTTCAGTCTGCACGGGAAACGTCGATACCAGCACTCCACCTCCACCCCGCGCGGCCCAGCCGGGGTCGGGAGCCAGCGCGATGGTCGCCGCCGGGCTGCGACCGGGTGGGTGCGACGGCAACCGGCTCACCACTGCCGCAGCCATGCCGGCCACCGGGATGACGTCGAGCGTGGTGGCGCCGGCCTGGTCCGGCTCCTGCACCGCGCAGACGGCCACGGTGCCACCGCAAGCCGCGAGCACCCGGACAGGCTGATCAGCCGCCGGGTCGGTGAGCCAGACCGAGTCCAGCCAGCTCGCCGGCCGGTGCAGTAACCGCATTGCCGCCTCCAGATCGGCGTCCACCCGCCCCGCCCGGATCAGTCCCAGCCGGCGCAGCTGCTCGGCCACCTCGGCCTGGACGTGGCCGCGTTCCAGAGCAGTCCGTCCGTGCGAATGAACCTGGATAGGCGCGGGATAGCGCTCCAGCTGCAGCGTCTCGGTGAGCAGGTCCCATTGCGCGGCGGACAGCCGCCATCCCAGCGGTACCACTACGAGCCACCCTGCCCGGCTGGATCGTCGCCGATCACCGCTGGGGCAACCTTGCGGCCGTCACTGAAGATGTCGTCCATCTCGATGAGATACGACGGGCGCCGGTGCTCGGAGTCTTCCCCGCCCTTGCCACCTGCTGCGCCCATCGGTGCCATCATCTCGCCCAGCGCGGCACGTCCAGCTGCGGCAGTGTTACCGCCACGACCGACCACCTCAGCGGCAGCACTCGGCGGTCGGGGACCGAACTCCTGGCTGGCGCTTGCCCGCCCGGCACCGCCCACCTGCTCGACGCCAGCCAGCGGGCCACCGGCTATCCGGGCACCGCCGACGGCCCGGGCGCCACCGGCGGCCCGCGTTTCCACCTCGCCTGCTCGAGGCCGCCGCGCGAGGTTCTCCGCGATCGGCCCCGCGATGGGGACACTGCCGGCCACCGCTGCCGCAGCCGCCGCGGCAATCTGCCCGCCGCCTTGCTGAGGTGCTCGAGTGGGCTGATCGGGCGCGACCACACCACCGCTGCCGTGGTGGGCCGCCGGATGTTCGGGGCTGGTCACGGCCTGCAACGCGGTGGGGGCAGACAAGGTGTGCGCAGGATGCCCGGCCACCGATGATCCGGTGCGGGGAGCGGGTGCCGCACTGCCGGCGTAGCCGGGTACCGCTTGGCCGCTGGACATCGGCTCAGGTGGTTGCTGTGTCGGGTCGGCGAGTTTCACGTAGGTCGGCACCGCGGCGCGGTTGTCGTTGATTGGCGCCGAGTACACGTTGGTCATGATCCGCACGGCTTCGGCGTGCGCGTCGGACTGCGCTTGCTCCTGCGCGACCGCGTCGATCAGTGCACCGGCCGGGCCGCCGGTCGTGAAGCTGAGCAGCGACTCCCGCCAGCTGTGCGGGCGCGGCGGCGGCACGCTGGCCTTGGCCTGCGCGGCCGAGGACCCGGAGTCGGCCAGCAACTGCGACGTGCGATCTGCGATCTCGGTGTGGCTGGCCGACCACTGGTTGATGGCGCCGAGCGGGGCCAGTGCCGCGTCAGCCGACGCGCCATGCCACCCACCGGACACGATCGCCATGAGGTCCCGGGCCAGGCTCGTCACCAGATCGTCTGCATTGCGACCCTGATTGCGCCACAGCTGCGCGGTCTCGGTGATATTGCCTGGGTCGACAGACTGATCCAACATGGCGCAGATCTCTTCATGCCCCCAGGCTGCCCAATTACTCGAGCCATGATCGTTGCCGTGGGGCCCGCCGCACCCGAACAGTCCGGCGACCGCGTCCCATACTCCAGACATCTCAGCTCTCTGCCCTCGGTAGCCGCGGCTCGATCACCTGCGCGATACGCATCGCCTCCGCACACGAATCAATCTGCGACCCGCTATACAGGCCGGCTGGCGCCACGCTCACCGACAGCGACACGGGTCCTCCATCCATCAACTGGGTGCAGTCATCACGGTCACGGTCTACCGACAGGCGAGCGCCGGGCCGACCGTTGACGGTGTTGTCCACAAAGCTGGTGAAGGCTGGCGAGTTCCGCCGGGCCTGATAGGAGGCGAGACTCTCGTTGTCGCGCTCCAGGTCCAGCGTTATGTGACTGCCTCTCGACCCGCAGCCAACCGAACCAAGCTCATTCACGGGCTTGCGGCTGTCGAGCTCAATACCCAGTCGGGCCAACTCGGAATCGGTGAGGACCGTGCACATGTCCATCCGACTGGCGTCGCCGACCGCGGGCGAAGTTGGTGCGGCCGCTGTGTGGAACCCGCATCCGGCCGCCAACAGACCCAGCACCACCACAACACGCCTCACCGTGCTCCACCTCGAAACGTATGTTCGTTCGCCGCCTCAGCTTCGGCGGCGGTGTTTCCGGCGACCCGGTAGGTCGCCGCCATGTTTCGGAACACTTGCTGGACGCTGCGCATGGTGTCGATGTACTCCTGGCCAGCTTGGGCGAAGCGCTCCGCGGCGGCGTTACCGTCGGTGTTGTTCCCGAACCTGCACCTTTTGGTGAGCCGGCGTGCATCACGCAACCAGTCGTCGAGTTCCTTCACGGCCTGCTCGCAACGCGCCGCGGCGCGCTCGGCGACGTCGGCGTCCATCCACAACCGACCCGAGGCCACCGCGGTTGCGAGGGACTTCTGCTGGGCAGCGATCTCGGCCAGCTGCGCACCGGCGTGCTCGGAGCTGCTCGCCATCGCCTACCCTCCTCGTCCGGCCGGGGGTGACCGTACTATCTGCGCCCCAACCCGAGGAGAGCCCATGTTCGACACCGATCCCGACCAGATGGAGCGCCGCGTGACGCAGTGGGCGCAGGGATTCGCCGACAAGGCCGCGAAAGTCAAGGCTATGCGAGCGCAGGTCGAGCAGATCCAGGGTTGTGCGTCATCACCGGATGGCGCCGTACGGGTCACGGTGGACTCCCACGGTGTGCTCACCGATCTCGTCTTCACCGACAAGATCCGCGAGATCCGGCCTCCGGAGCTCGCCGCGCAGGTGATGACCTACCTGCGACGCGCCCAGCAACAGCTGGCCCCCAAGGTGCGGGAAGTCATGCTGGCCACCGTCGGCGGCGAGCAGCAGCTGGTCGATAACGTGGTATCCAGCTACCGCGAACGCTTCGGTGAAGACCTGAGCCCGCCCAGCAGCGCAGCAGACCCCGGGGTGCTGCAACTAGGCGCGATGGATTCGCCGCTTCGGCCCGGCCGGCATCACCGCCAGGTACCTGCTGGGCAGCCGGATGACGAGTACTTCGCCAACCGCGGTTACCTGAGCTGAGGAGCACACCGATGGCCGAGCAGTACGAGGTACTGACCGAGGCGCTGATCCAGCACGCCGGCAAGCTGGACCGCATCGCCGACCAGGTGGCGCTGGCGGCTGCCGCGGGACAGCAGATGAGCCTGCCTTCGGATGCCTACGGCTCACTCTGCCTGCACCTGGCGTTGAAGATCAGCGCCCTGGAGGAGCTGGGGGCGGTGGCTCTCGGCGCCTGCGGCAACCAGCTGCGCAGCGCCGCGGGCAGGATCCGGGCGACCGCGCGGGATTACACAGCAGTCGACGACGCCAACGAGCTGGCGTTGCAGCGTGCCGCGGAGGTGCGGTAAGTGCCGGACAATCCGCTGATCGCCGAGGAGGATCACCACACCACGCCCTACGCCGGGATCGGGATCCTCGACTCGGCCACCGAGTGCGGCGAGGCGCTCATGAGCGGCGAGTGGATCGATGCTGGGATCGACGCGCTGGCGGCCGGCGTAGGCTACGTCAACTACCTGGATGACCCGGCCGGGGCGCTGTTGGGTTGGGGCGTCGACTGGCTATTCGAGCATGTCGAAGAGTTGTCCAAGCCGCTCGACTGGCTGGCCGGGAACCCCGATGCGCTCACCGCGCATGCACAGACCTGGGGCAACATTGCCGATGCGGTCACCGCCGCACGGCGCGACTACGAGCAGGCGGTGTCCGGTGACCTCACCAGCTGGCAGGGCGGCGCCGCTGACGCATACCGGTGGCGCGCCAGCAACACCGGTGTCCTGTTGGAGGCGATGGCGATCGCGGCGGACGCCATCAAGGTCGCCATCAGGTTGAGCGGTCAGGTAGTCGACGCGGTGCGCGACAAGATCCGGGAATGGATCGCCCAACTTGTCGGTAACCTGATCGCCTGGCTCACCGAAGAGGCGGCCACTGTGGGGGTCGCCACACCGGTGGTGGCCGAGCAAGCCACCATGGCGATCGCCAAGCAAGCCGCTGAGATCGCGCAGCTGCTGGTCAAGCTGCACAAGACGATCACTGCTCTGCTGCCGTTGCTGCGCCACCTCGGTGAGGTCATCACGATGCTGCACCGCGCCCCGGACAGGTCGCTCAACTAGCCGCTTTCGGTAGCCGCGGCTCGATCATTCGGGCGATCCGCAACGCCTCGGCGCATGGGTCCTGACCACTACCTACCGAAGTCACGCTCACGACCAGGGATACCGATCCGCCATCCAGCAGCTGCTCGCAGTCCGTGCCATCGCGATCCACCCTGAATCGAAGCCCGGCCCGGCCGTTCACGCTGTTGTCCGTGACGCTGATGAATGCCGGGCCGCGCGGGCGAGCCCGGTAAGAGGCAAGGGTCTGCGATTCCCGTTCCAGGCTCAGGATGAACGGCTTACCCGTCCACTCGCAGCCGACCGATCCCGCACGGTCCACCGGCACCCGGGTGCTGGGCGTGATGCCGAGCTGGCGCAGCTCTGCGTCGGACAGAATGGTGCACATATCGACCCGGCTGGCATCGGTCGCCGCGGCACAGCCAGCACCCCAGCCCACCGCCAGCAGTCCCAGCCCTACCACCGCAGTGCGCCGCATAGCGACCAGCCTTCCCCGTTGTTGCGGGCGCTGGCGGGGTCGAAGCGGGCGATCACACTGCGGCCGAAGGCAGCATCGACCTCAGCCGACGCCGCCTAGCACGCTAGTGACCAGCGTGGTGCACCAGTCGAGCAGTTCGCGGTCGCGCAGCGGCAGCGCGCCAATGCCGCCGGAGCCCTGGCTGGGCCGGGGCACGGACAGGGCGTGCACCGCCGACTTGTACGTCGCCTGGGGATAGAGCCGGCCCAGCCGCACGACTTGCGAGTCCTGCAGCGTGACGGGGGCGAACCGCAGCCGGGAACCCTGCACCGCCACCTCCGTCACGCCGTGCGCCCGGCACACCTGGCGGAACCGGGCGACGTCGAGCAAGGTCACCACCGGCGGCGGCAGGGCGCCGTAGCGATCGCGCAACTCGTCGGTGATGGCGGCGAGCTCGTCGCCGCCAGGAGCCTCTGCGATCTTCCGGTAAGCCTCCAGGCGTAGCCGCTCACCGGGGATGTAGTCGTGCGGCAGGTGCGCGTCGACGGGGAGCTCGACCCGCACCGGCGTGAGCTCGGCCACCGCATCAGACGGGGCCGCGCCGGCTGCGCTGCGGAACGCCTCGACGGCCTCCCCCACCAGCCGGATGTAGAGGTCGAAACCGACCCCCGCGATGTGGCCGGACTGCTCGCCACCCAGGATGTTGCCCGCGCCGCGGATCTCCAGGTCCTTCATCGCCACCGCCATGCCCGCGCCCAGCTCGGCGTGCTGGGCAATGGTGGACAGCCGGTCGTGCGCCGTCTCGGTCAGCGGCGTCTCCGGCGGGTACAGGAAGTAGGCGTACCCACGCTCCCGGGCCCGCCCTACCCGGCCGCGCAGCTGGTGCAGCTGAGCCAGCCCGAGCAGGTCACCGCGCTCCACGATCAGGGTGTTGGCGTTGGAGATGTCCAACCCGGTCTCGACGATGGTGGTGCACACCAGCACGTCGTACTCGCGCTCCCAGAACCCGGCGACGGTGCGCTCCAGCTGGTCTTCGTTCATCTGCCCGTGCGCCACGGCGATCCGCGCCTCGGGCACCAGCTCGCGCAGCCGACGGGCCGACTTCTCGATCGACGACACGCGGTTGTGCACGTAGAAGACCTGTCCGTCGCGCAGCAGCTCGCGGCGGATCGCGGCGGCGACCTGCTTGTCGTCGTATACCCCGACGTAGGTCAGCACCGGGTGGCGATCTTCGGGCGGGGTGAGAATCGTCGACATCTCGCGGATACCGGCCAGCGACATCTCCAGCGTCCGCGGGATCGGGGTGGCCGACATGGTGAGCACGTCCACCGCGGTGCGCAGCCCCTTGATGTGTTCCTTGTGCTCGACGCCGAAGCGTTGCTCCTCGTCGACCACCACCAGCCCGAGGTCCTTCCAGCGCACCCCGGGCTGCAGCAGCCGGTGGGTGCCGATCACGATGTCTACCGTGCCGTCGGCCAGCCCGCGCAAGACCTCGGCCGCCTCGGTGGCATGGGTGAACCGGGACAGCCCGCGCACGATCACTGGGTAGGAGTGCATCCGGTCGGAGAAGGTCTGCAGGTGCTGCTGGGCGAGCAGAGTGGTGGGCACCAGCACAGCGACCTGCTTGCCGTCCTGCACGGCTTTAAACGCGGCCCGCACGGCGATCTCGGTCTTGCCGTAGCCGACGTCGCCGCAGACCACCCGGTCCATCGGCAAGGGGCGGCGCATGTCGGCCTTGACCTCGTTGATCGCGGCGAGCTGGTCGGGGGTCTCGGTGTAGGGGAAGGCGTCTTCCAGCTCGGCCTGCCACGGGGTGTCGGGGCCGAAGGCGTAGCCGGGTGAGGCCTGCCGGGCCGCGTAGAGCTGCACCAGCTCGGCGGCGATCTCCTTGACGGCCTTGCGGGCCCGGCCCTTGGTCTTGGCCCAGTCCGACCCGCCGAGCTTGTTCAGCGTGGGCAGCTCACCGCCGACGTACCGGGTCACCTGGTCGAGTTGGTCGGTCGGGATATAAAGCCGGTCTCCCGGTTGGCCGCGCTTGCTCGGCGCGTACTCCACCAGCAGGTACTCCCGGGTAGCGCCATGCACGGTGCGCTCGACCATCTCCAGGAACCGGCCGATGCCGTGCTGCTCGTGCACCACGTAATCGCCGTGGCGCAGCGCCAGCGGGTCCACCGCGTTGCGTCGGCGCACCGGCATCTTCGACATGTCCCGGCTGCCGGTGCCGCCGCGGGCGCCGGTGATGTCGCTTTCGGTGAGCACCGCCAGGCCCAGCGCGGGAACGGCAAAGCCGTCCTCCAAGGTGCCGCGTACCACGGTGACGGTGCCCGCCGCGGGGGGCTGCGCCAAACCGTCAACGGCGTGCACCGTCGGCACGTCGGCGTCTCGCAGCTGCTCGCAGGCGCGCTGGGCGGTGCCGGTGCCGGGTACCACCAGCACAGCCGCGCCGCCGGTAGTGGTGTGCGCCCGCAGGTCGGTGAAGGCGCGCACCACGTCGCCGTGATACGACTGCGCCGGGATGATCTGCAGCCGCAGCGGGCCGCGGACGTCGGTGGTCAGCGGGCTCAGCGTCCACCAGGCCAGCCCAGAGTTGCGGGCGTGCTCGGCGACCTCGCCCAGGTCGCGGTATGCCGAGGCGGATAGGTCCAGCGCCGCGACGTCGACTGGAGCGGCTCCCCCACCGGCGGCGACCATCCAGGACGCCTCCAGGAACTCCTGCCCGGTGCGGACCAGGTCGGCCGCGCGAGTCCGGATCCGTTCCGGGTCGGCGAGCAGCACGTGGGTGCCGGGCGGCATCGCATCGGTGAGCAGCGCGAGCTGCTCGCCCGCTAGTACGGGGATCAGCGACTCCATGCCCTCGGCGGGGACTCCGGAGGCGATCTTGTCCAGCAGCTGGGCGACCGGTCCGGGCGGGGCCTTTGCGACGAGGTCAGCCGCAGCGGCCCGGACTGCGTCGGTGAGCAACAACTCCCGGCAGGGCGGGGCATACAGCTCGTCGGCGGGTGCCAGCGTGCGCTGGTCGGCGACGGCGAACGAGCGGATCTCGGAGATCTCATCGCCCCAGAACTCCACCCGCAACGGGTGGTCGGCAGTGGGTGGGAAGACGTCGATGATGCCGCCCCGGACGGCGAACTCGCCGCGCCGATCGACCATGTCCACCCGCGTGTAGGCCAGATCGGCCAGCCGGGTAAGCACGGCGTCGAAGTCCTGCTCCTGGCCCACGCGAAGCCGCACCGGGGTGATGTCGCCCAGGTCGGCGAGCATCGGCTGGATCAGTGAGCGAACGCTGGTGACCACCACCTGTAAGCGGCCAGCGTCTGCGGGGCCCTCTTCGGGGTGGGCCAGCCGGCGCAGTACGGCCAGCCGGCGACCCACCGTGTCGGCCCGGGGCGAGAGCCGCTCGTGCGGCAGGGTCTCCCACGAGGGCAGCTCCGCGACCACCCCGGCGCCCAGTACGTCGGCGAGCTCGGCTCTCAGCTCGCCGGCTTCCCGGTCGGTGGCGGTGACGGCCAGCACGGGATGGCCAGCATGAGCCAGCGCTGCCACGACCAGCGGTCGGGTGGCCGTCGGTCCCTGCAGCTCCAGCTCGGGGGCGGTGGCCCGGGCCAGCACTTCACACAGTGACGGTTCTGGGAGTACGGCCTCAAGCAGGCCGGACAGCTGAGCTGATGTGGTTGGTAGCGAGGTCGCTACAGGCACCGTGGTGGACCTTTCGGGCACAGACGTCCTTGACGCAGAACAGACCCCCACTGGGACGAGACCCGAGCGCAGGAGGGTCGTGCTCACCACGATACCGACCGACCTCCTCGTCCGATCACCCAGGGTTGGTAGCAGTTTGCGGCGCCGGTGAGGTGGGTTGGTAGTCGTTGAAGAGCAGGTTAGGTGCCGGAGTGCAACGAAATCGGTAATCATTGAGCGACGTTTCGTTGTATGCTGAATTCGGTAATCGTATATCCGCGGCTTATTTAGTGACGATAGATTATCCGACGAGAATTTTCTTAGTTGTGGGGTGGGGATATTGGCGGCCGCTGCGGGGGCGGACAAACTCGGACAATCCGGGCGGTCCGACATGAAAAGCATTGTGCTTGGCGACGATCACGCGGTGTTCGTGGAATCGCTGGTGTCGGTGCTGGTTAGCCACGGATTCAGAGTACCGGCAGTAGCCCGCAACCTGACCGGCACGATTGAGGCCATCCGCCATCACCAGCCCGATGTCTGCCTGCTTGCTCGACGTTTTTCCGATGGTGACGGAGTAAGCGCGATCAGCCGTATTAATGCGGTCAGCCCGGCGACCCGAATACTCATCCTCGCCGCTGACCGGGACGCCGAGGCGATGCGCCAGGCGGTGCGTTTAGGCGCCGCCGGTTACCTGCATAAGACGTGCGGTGTCCGCAAGTTGGTGCAGGCGCTGGAGCGGGTGATTGACGGTGCGGTGGTGCTGGATACACCGCGCGAAAACACGGCTCGATCCGATGTCTCAGAGGCGCGCCGGCTTGCCGCTCACTTGACCGCTCGCGAGCGCGAATGCCTCGCGCTGCTGGTCGAGGGTCTCGACACCCCGGCGATGACACTTCGGCTGGGCGTGTCGACCACCACCGTACGGAGTCATGTGCAGGCGCTGCTGACCAAACTCGGCGTGCACTCCCGATTGGAGGCGGCCACCTTCGCGGTGCGCTACGACCTCGTCAGTCACGACCAGAATGGCGCGGAGAGCCGCACGAGGACGGGGTAGCCGTGACGGGGACGAAGCCGCCGAGCACG
>DASQVU010000064.1:0-2843 GCA_035640615.1 Pseudonocardiaceae bacterium | reverse complement strand
AACGGATCAAGCGTCGACCGATTCTTGGCGGTTTGCTCAACGAGTACGAACGGGCAGCGTGAAACCTGCTGCTCAGCGCAGGTGATCGGATTCTGGAACCCCACAGGGGGCCCGGTGACATGGGTGATGGCCGCTTCGCTGTCTGGGCGAGACGACGTAGCCGTGGCTTGCTCGTAGTTAGGCTGCCGGGGAGTTGTCGCTGGTTGTCGCGGCGTCGAGCGCGTCGAGGTAGCCGTCGCGGTAGCCGGTTTGGGTGGGGTGATAGGGCCCGACGGTCGCTGGCATGCTGGGACCGTTGATCCAGGGGTTGGTCGAACACACGCCGTGGCCCGCAAATCGGTCCCGGATGTCGGTGAAGCTCAAGCCGTGCTGCTGGCTTACTGAGTGGATGACGCTGTTGAGCACGTCGGCGCCCTCGTTGAGCTTTTGCCGCCGGGTCAAGTTCGGCGCTAAGGGATCAGCGCAGCGGGGGGTGAGCTCAAATAGTCGCGGATAGCCCAGCACGATCACGTGGGCGTGTGGTGCGGCGGCGCGCATCGCGGCGTAGGTGCGGGCCAAGCGCTCGCGCAACACGGTGCGCTCGAAGGCCTCCGCGGCATCGACCGCGCCCAGGCAGGTGCGGTCGCTTTCCGCGGCGGTGCAGGTCTGCAGCACGGGCCCGAAGCCTGCGTCGTTTCCCCCGATGGTGATGGTCACCACCTCGGTGGTGGGCTGCAGAGCCGGGATTTGGTTCGCGCGCACATCAGCGGTTTTAGCTCCCGAGCAGGCCACGAAGGCGAAGCTGGCCGGGTGATGCTGGGCGACCCACAGCGGCGGGTAGGACAGCGGGCTGCGCTGGCAGGCCCCACTGGCCGTGTCGTAGACACCGGTCCCGACTCCGGATGAGTAGGAATCACCCAACGCGACATAGTGTCCCGCTTTGACCACGGGCGCCTGGGATGCCCGTCCGCCCGTGGCGTTGACCGCTGCCCTGGCGCGGTCTGTCGAACTGGGGGCCTGGGCCGCAGCCGATGGGGAAGCGACCGCGGTCGCCATCGCGACCATCCCGACACACAGCGCCGCTACCCGAGCTACCCTGCTCAGCTGGCCTGCACGCCGAGGCGTCCGGTGGCGACTGGCGTGCTGGGCGCCGACAAATCCGGGTAACAGCGTGGTGGTGTCCATGACAGTCTCCTGGTACCGGGTTCACGCGCGGTTGGTCGAGGGAGCTTGTGCCGGCGTGTGGCACCGATCTGCCAGGCCCCGGCCTGGATCACCGGGCGGAACAACGGCTCGGCCTAGGGCTCATCGGTCTGCGGCGAGGCAGTGTTACCGCATCACGATTACACACAGTCCGTGCCGCCGCACAAAGCGTAATACAGCGGCGCCGCTGTGGAGGTCGGGGAGCCTTGCGTCGGCACCGTAGGTCAGTCACCGGGACGGGCTGCCACCCTAGCCGGTCAGTGGGCAGCGTGACTCAACGCGAAAACCGCTGGCTGATCCAGCACGCGATGGACACAACGGCCGCGGTTCTCGGTTTTCGTTGTTCGGGTCTGTTCTTGCGGCCGCTTCGACCAGTTCGAAGCGCGGGTTCAGCCACGGCATTAGGCGCAGCCGAGCACCACGATGATCATGGACGCCCTTGACACGCGCCACAGAGGGATTCACCACGGGAGCGCCGTCGTTCCACGCCGGCTCTCATTAACGTCAGCGCCCTTGGCCTGCTGGTTTCTGGGCTTCGCTGGGTGGATTAGCGTTACCGGCTTCGCATCATGGTCCTCGGCCTGGTGTCGGTTCCGGGAGCCGCGACCGGCAGAGATCACCACCGTGAAACCGTCGAGAGGCCACAAGGTCAGGGAGGCACCACCGGAAAAAAGAATCCGATAGTCACGCAGTTCGTCACCCAAGGCCATCGGGACTCGATCGCCCACAGCCTTTGACCTGCTGTTTTAGCGTCGGGGTGGCGGAATTTGAACCCACGGCCTCTTCGTCCCGAAGCAATAACCATAGTGCCCTGACCAGCGCATTTCCGCGGGTTTGACCTGTTCAGCCATCCCCCAGGATCCACGAAAGTCCGTGGTCGTCCGTGGTGATTGTCACGCAGTTCGTCACGCACCCGCACACACGATGATCATGACCGTAGACGGGAAGGTGCCGTGTGAACGCCACCCCAACCTGGTCCCATGGTGGCCTGCCGCCCATGCGGTATCCGTCGATCAGTCCCCGACTGCGTAGTTCATTTCACAGCGCCCATGATTTATTGGGCAACAGCCGACGCGACAACTTCTCCACCACGGCCGGCGATCATGGCCGCATCATCACCCGGCCGTCGCCTCCGAGGCTACGACCGGCTCGGCGGACTGATCCACGAATACGCCCAGGTCGCCACATGTGGATGACCTATTCGGCACCCACAGGTCAGGACTTGTCGTCAGGTGGGGCCGTCGCGGCGAGGGCAGGGTGGATGCCGGTTTGTTTCAGGATCGACCACACGTGCTCGCCGCATCGGCTAGCCAAGCCGGGGCGAGTTCACCCCGGATGCGCCGATAACCCCAGGAAGAGTTGTCCGAGGCCAATTACAGCACCAACCGGCGCAAATCGGGTGCCGTGCGGCGGCTTGTTATGCGGCGGCGGGGCTGGGTCCGCGGCCGCTTGACCAGGTCTCGGTGCCACCGCAAGCTCGTGCTGGGCGTGACGATCCGAGGCAGCCGACAGGCGGGGGACAGTAACCGGGTCAGCGCCGCGACCACCGCCCGATCCGCCCATGACCGGCGCGGCCGCCCGAATTGGCGGCGGAGCACGGCCACTTCGTGACGCAGCACCAGGATCTCCACGTTCTTCGATCGGGAACTACAGGCCAGCAG
>DASQVU010000063.1:0-3085 GCA_035640615.1 Pseudonocardiaceae bacterium | reverse complement strand
ATGCCAACTTCATCTTGTTCGGAAGATTTGCTGACGCGCCGGCCACGTGGCGGCAGTACCTCGACCGCGGTGTACTGATCCGCGACGTCGGTATTCCCCGTCACCTGCGGGTCACCATCGGCACCCCCGCGGAGAACGACGCGTTTCTGGCCGCGAGCGCGGCAGTGCTAGCGCAGGAGGAACAGTGAGCCGCACGGCCCGGATCGAGCGGGTGACCAAGGAATCCTCAGTGCTGGTCGAACTGGACCTCGATGGCACCGGAAACACGGAGGTGAGCACCGGCATCGGTTTCTTCGACCACATGCTCACCTCGCTAGGCAAGCACGCCGCCTTCAATCTGGTCGTGCGCGCCACCGGTGACGTCGAAGTCGACGCGCACCACACCGTGGAAGACGTCGCCATCGTGCTCGGGCAGGCGCTGCGCGAGGCGCTTGGCGACAAGTCGGGCATCCGGCGTTTCGGGGATGCCTGGGTGCCGATGGACGAGGCGCTCGCGCACGCCGTGGTGGACGTGTCCGGCCGCCCGTACTGCGTGCACACCGGTGAACCTGACGCGCTAGCGGGTTTCGTCGTCGGCGGTCACTACCCCACCGTGCTCAACCGGCACGTCTTTGAGACGCTTGCTTTCCAGGCGCAGCTGGCCGTGCACATCCGGGTGCTGCACGGCCGAGACCCCCACCATGTCACCGAGGCGCAGTACAAGGCACTGGCCCGGGCGCTGCGCGCCGCCGTCGAGCCCGACCCGCGGGCCGGCGGGGTGCCCTCCACCAAAGGTGTGTTGTGAGCTGGGTGGGCTTGGTGCTGCTGGCCGTGGCTGGTTTCCTGCTCGGCGGGGTGGCCTCGGTCTGGCGCACTTCGCGGTTGCTGGCCGGAACGTTGGGGGTCGCTGCGGCACTGGCCACCGCCGCCGGCATTGCCTGGCTGCTTTAACGTGCTAGATCGAATTGACGGAGGCACATGACTACCCGAGTGCTGGTCGTCGGCGCCGACGCGACCGGGATGAGCGCCGCCTCGCAGGCGCTGCGCCGTGCCGGGCGCGACACGCTGTCTGTGGTGGCCTTCGAGCGCGGCCATCACGTGTCCTATTCGGCGTGTGGCATCCCCTACTGGGTGGCGGGCGACGTATCCGGTCCGGACGCTTTGATCGCCCGCAGCGTCGCCGAGCACCGAGCCAACGGCATCGATCTGCGGATGCGCACTGAGGTCACCGAAATCGACCTGGATGCTCGCACGGTGCGGGCCACCCCACTGGAGGGTGGCGCAAGCTACCAGGTCGGGTTCGACGAGCTGGTGCTGACTACTGGAGCCGTCCCGGTCCGCCCCGGCTTGCCAGGAGTAGACGCACCGGGCGTGTACGGCGTGCAAACCCTGGACGACGGCGCGGCCGTGCTGGCGGGCCTGACCGGTTCGCCGCGCCGGGCGGTGGTGGTGGGTGGCGGCTACATCGGTATCGAGATGGCCGAGGCGATGATTCGCCGCGGCCTTGCGGTAACGGTGGTGGACCAGGCTCCTGAGCCGATGCCTACCCTCGACCCGGACATGGGCGCCCTGGTGCGCGAGGCGATGCAAGGTATGGGAATCGAGGTGCTTACCGGTACCCCGGTCAGCGGTTTCGACACGAGTCCCAACGATCGGGTATCCGCGGTGGTCACTCCGCAAGGCGCGCTCCCAGCGGACCTCGTCGTGTTGGGCCTGGGCGTGCGGCCGAACACCGGGCTGGCCCAGGCCGCGGACCTTCCACTGGGCGAGCACGGTGGGGTGCTCACGGATTTCCGGATGAGGGTGCTGAGCCACGACGGGGTGTGGGCCGGCGGCGACTGCGTCGAAGTGCTCCATCGCATCTCGCAGCGTCCGGTGCATGTCGCGCTGGGCACCCACGCCAACAAGCACGGCCGGGTGATCGGCACGAACCTCGGCGGCGGCTACGCGACGTTTCCCGGCGTGGTCGGCACTGCGGTCAGCAAAGTCTGCGATCTTGAGATTGGCCGAACGGGGCTGGGGGAGGCCGAGGCGCGGACCGCGGGATTCGAGCCGGTGGCCGTGACGGTGCAATCCACGACTCGCGCCGGCTACTTCCCGGGTGCCGCGCAGGTCACCGTCAAGATAATCGCCGAGCGGGGCACCGGGCGGCTACTGGGGGCACAACTCGTGGGCCGGGAAGGCTCGGGCAAGCGAGTCGATGTATGTGCCGTCGCGCTGTGGAACGATATGACCGTCGACGAGATGACCAGCTTGGATCTCGGTTACGCGCCGCCGTTTTCGCCGGTATGGGATCCCGTGCTGGTAGCCGCGCGCAAGGCCGTGGCGGCGGTTTGATCATCGGCGGTCTCGTTCTGCTAGCACGAATTGGGCCAATCGATTCACGCTGTCGGCGCACCGGATGGCACTGGAAGACGCCCCGCGCGGCTATGCGATGTTCCGGCAAAAAAGGACAACTGCGAGAAGGTCGCGCTCTCCTTGACCCAAAAGTCCAGCCGGGTCGGTGCATTCTATGGTCGCCGCCAGTCCTCCGCTGGTAGATGGGAACCGGCCATCGGCCCCATCTGCAGCATCCCGCCGTCCACCGGCCATGACGCCCCAGTGACATACGACGCCGCGGGGGAGCACAGGAACCTGACCACGGCCGCGATCTCTCGCGCGTCCCCGGGCCGGCCGAGCGGCACGCCGGGGCGGTGTCGTTCGTGGACGTCGATGTCCTCCTGCCCGGTCATCGGGGTGGCCACCTCTCCTGGTGCCACGGCATTGACGGTGATCTGGTACTCGGACAGCTCAAGCGCGGCGGTCTTGGTCAATAGACCCAATCCGGCTTTGGCCGCGCAGTAAGCTCCTAGGCCGACCCTGGGTTGGTGCTCGTGAACGCTGGTGATGTTCACGATCCGGCCGCCGCGCCCGGCGGTGATCATCCGCCGGGCGGCTCGCTGCAAGCAGAGAAAGGCGCCGTCGAGGTCGGTGGCGATCACCTGGCGCCAGGTCTCGTAGTCCAGGTCTACCAGCAGCGCCGATGATCCCGTGCCAGCGTTGTTTACCAGTACGTCGACACCGCCCAGGGTGTCGGCAAGCTGGTCGATGACGTCCGCGGCGGCGG
>DASQVU010000062.1:0-22057 GCA_035640615.1 Pseudonocardiaceae bacterium | reverse complement strand
AATCAGGGGCGGACGGTGAGGCCGACTTTCTGGAATTCCTTGAGTTCTGAGTAGCCGGACTTGGCCATGGCGCGGCGCAGGGCGCCGAACAGGTTCACCGTGCCGCCGGGATCGGTCGACGGGCCGAACAGCAGGGTGTCGATACCCACCGAGCGTTCGGGCACGTGCGTGACGTGGCTGCGCGGTAGGGACGGGTGCGCCGCGGCGGCAGTCCAGTACAGCCCGTTGCCCGGCGCCTCCGCCGCTTGCACCAGCGGTTCGCCGAGGATCACCGCATCGGCCCCGCAGGCGATCGCCTTGGCCAGGTCACCACTGGTGCGTATGCCGCCGTCGGCGATCACGTGCACGTAGCGCCCGCCGGTCTCGTCGAGGTAGTCGCGCCGGGCAGCGGCCGCGTCGGCGACCGCGGTAGCCATCGGCACTCCGATGCCCAACACGTCACCGGTCGACGTGCTGGCGCCCGCGCCGTAGCCCACGATCACTCCGGCCGCCCCGGTGCGCATCAGGTGCATCGCGGTGCGGTAGTCGCCTACTCCTCCGGCGATCACCGGCACGTCCATCGACGCGATGAACTCCACCAGGTTGAGCGGTTCGGCGGCGCGGGAGACATGCTCGGCCGAGACGATGGTGCCCTGCACGACGAGGATCTCGACGCCGGCGGCGAGCAGGTCCGGGGCGAGCTCGCGGGCATGCTGCGGGCTGACCCGGGCGGCCACCGTCACACCGGCCGCGGCTACCTGACCGATCGCCTCAGCAAGCAGGTCGGCCCGGATCGGTGCGGCGTGCCACTGCTGCAGCAGCCGCACCGCCGCCGCCTCGCCGGACTCCTTCATCGCGGTGCTGAGCCGGAACAGCAGCTTGTCGACATCGGCGTGGCGCCCCCACAGCCCCTCCGCGTTGAGCACCCCGAGGCCGCCCAGCTCACCGATCCGCACGGCCATCGCCGGCGACACGATCGCGTCGGTGGGATGCGTCAGCAGCGGGACATCGAACCGGTAGGCATCGATTTGCCACGCAATGGACACATCCCGGGAGGACCGGGTGCGCCGGGACGGCACGATCTGCACATCGTCGAAGTCGTAAGCTCGCCGCGCGGAGCGGCCCATCCCGATCTCGACCAAATCGCGCATTTCAGCGCACCGCGTAGTTCGGGGCCTCCACCGTCATGGTGATGCCATGGGGGTGCCCCTCCGTGAGACCCGCCGCGGTGATCTGCACCAGTTGCGCGCCCTGCAACTCCGGGATCGTCGCGGCGCCGGCGAAACCCATCGCCGCGCGCAGCCCGCCCACCAGCTGGTGCGCGACGAGCGACAGCGGCCCGCGGAAGGGCACCCGGCCCTCGACGCCCTGGGGCACCAGCTTGTCGTCCGAGAGCACATCATCGGCGGCGTAACGATCGCGCGAATAGGACCGGCCATCGGCTCGCAATGCCATGGCGCCTACCGAACCCATCCCGCGGTAGGCCTTGTACTGCTTGCCGTCGACCAGGACCAGGTCACCCGGCGCCTCCGCGGTACCGCCCAGCAGGCTGCCCAGCATCACCGCACTGGCCCCGGCCACGATGGCCTTGGCGATGTCCCCGGAGAACCGGATACCGCCATCGCCGATTACCGGCACACCCGCCGGCCGGCACGCCTGGTCGGCCTCGTAGATGGCGCTGATCTGTGGCACTCCCACCCCGGTCACCACCCGCGTAGTACAGATCGATCCGGGGCCCACCCCGACCTTGACCGCATCCGCTCCGGCGTCGACCATCGCCTGCGCGCCGGCCCGGGTGGCCACATTGCCGCCGATGACATCGACGGTGTCACCGAGCTCGGCCTTCAGCGTGGCGATCATCTCCAGCACCGCGCGGGAGTGCCCGTGCGCGGTATCGACCACCAGCACGTCGGCGCCGGCTTCCACCAGCAACGCGGCCCGCTTCTTGGCGTCCTCACCGACCCCGATCGCGGCGCCCACCAGCAGCCGTCCGTCGGGGTCCTTGGTGGCCAGCGGGTAGCGCTCGGTCTTCACGAAGTCCTTGACAGTGATCAGGCCGCGCAGCTTGCCGTGCCCGTCGACGATCGGCAGCTTCTCGACCTTATGCCGGCGCAGCAGGCCCAGCGCCGCTTCCGCGG
Source organism: Pseudonocardiaceae bacterium (assembly GCA_035640615.1). Taxonomy (GTDB): domain Bacteria; phylum Actinomycetota; class Actinomycetes; order Mycobacteriales; family Pseudonocardiaceae. Next base: position 19,940 of record DASQVU010000062.1, on the reverse strand, counting down.
TGACTCCCACCTGCGCGGTGATCAGCGGGGGCTTGGTCATCACCTCGGCGACCCGCTTGTCGTAGTCGACTTCGAAGCGCATATCCCGGTTGGTGATGATCCCGACCAGCACGCCGTCGGCGTCGACCACAGGCAGCCCGGAGATCCGGTAACGGGCGCACAGCGCGTCCACCTCGGCCAGGGTGTTGTCCGGGGAGCAGGTCACCGGGTCGGTCACCATGCCCGCCTCAGAGCGCTTGACCACCTCCACCTGCGCGGCTTGCTCCTGTGCCGGCAGGTTGCGGTGCAGCACCCCCATCCCGCCCTGCCGGGCCATCGCGATGGCCATCCGCGCCTCGGTCACCGTGTCCATCGCCGAAGAAACCAGTGGTACCCGCAGCGTGATGTTGCGGGACAGCTTGGTCGAGGTGTCGACCTCCGCAGGCACCACGTCGGACTCGGCAGGCAGCAGCAGGACGTCGTCGAAGGTCAGACCGAGCAAGGCGAACTTCGCTGCCATGCCGGGCATGTTGGACGTCACCCGCTCGCTGGTCATAGGACGATGGTATCCGGCACGCCACCGATGAGGACGGCGCAGCAAGTCATCGGCCGGGCGGGTACCGTGCAGCCGTGGTGCATGACTCACTCCCCCCCGATCCCTTCGCCGGAGATCCGGAGGATCCGGCTCTGGCGCTGGAAGCGTTGGACACCGCCGACGATGGTGTTGACGAACCACTCGACGACGACGAGCGCGCTGGCCTGCTCGCCGATCTGAGCGACCTCGCGGTGTACCAGGCTCTGCTGGCCCCGCGGGGCATCCGTGGCATCGTGGTCGATTGCCCGGACTGCGCTGAGCAGCATTACCACGACTGGCAGCTGCTCCGGGCCAGCCTGCGGCAGCTGCTCGAAGTCGGCCGGATGCGCCCGCACGAACCCGCCTACGACCCGGATCCTGCCGGGTACGTCAGCTGGGAGTACTGCCGCGGTTACACCGACGCCGTGCTCGCCGAGAACGGTGGCTGAGCAAGGTCAGCGGCAGAACCGCGGCTTCGGTACGGCGTGATCACAAAACGTGGAGAAGCCATTGGAGGGATGTGGACCACCGGCGTTGCCAGTGGTCGGCCCCTTGCCTGCCGTGTCGTCGCCATCCGGCTGAGTACCAGGCGCAGACGAGTCCACTCCGGCGCTCGCGCCATTGGGGCCGCCCTTAGCGGTGCCGTCGTTACCCGGGAAGCCAGGCTGACCCGCGCCGGTGGAGCTGCTGTTTTGACTGCCACTACCGGGCGCGGTGGCACCCGAACGGTAGTGGCGGTAGTCGCGGCCGGGCATGAACTGGTTCGGTGAGGAGGGCGTGTCGGCGGGCATCTCATCGGTCCTACCCGGTGTTGTGGTAGGACCGGGCGTCATCGTGATGGACCCGGAAGTGGAGGGTGGCTCGCTGCTGGGGCTGCCTGCCTTGGTGGTGTCGGGCTCAGTGCTGCCAGGCGTCAAGGGGCCAGCCGCGGGGCTCTCCGGGGGTTTCGGCTGCGCGGTCCCGGGAGAGGGCTCGTTCAACCTTTGCTCGAGCTGCCGGTGGAGAGCTGACAGGTCGGTGTGGCCTTCGGACTCGCCGACCGCCGGTAGCTGCTGCTGGACGTGCGCCAGCGTTGCCCGGGCTTGCTCGGGATGGCCCTGGTTCAGGGCCACCTTCGCCTCGTTGAGCTCGGTCCGGACCGCAGCTGCGGTCTCCACGGAGCGGGCGTAGTCGCTGTAGAGCACCTGGGTCACACCCCACAGCTGGTCTCCGGGTTGCGCCGATTTGGCGACCAGTCCCACCCCGGAAAACGCGATCACCAGCACCGCCGCAGCCGCCGCAACTGAGCCGTAGACGGGATTACGGCGCCGGGCCGGCCGGCGCGCCGCAGCACGGATCACCGACATCGCGGTCCTGGTGTCCACCAGCTGCCGGACCGGTTCGGCATGTACCTCGCGACGCCAGGCGGACAACATCCGGGTCAGCTCGTCGTCAGTGTCGCTCGGTATGTGCCCACCACTGCCGATCAGGTCCAGCAGCGCGTCATCGGCCTGCAATGCGGCGAGGTCGGCGGGCATCTCGTACGGATCCCCGTGAGGGTAGCCAGCCTGCGGGTGCTCGTCCCAACCAGCCACTCAGACCACCCCCTCAGACGCCAATACACCGCGCAACCGACCTAATGCCCGGTGCTGGGCCACTCGAACGGCACCAGGAGTTGAACCCACTGCTTCGGCAGTCTCTTCTGCGGATAGCCCGACCACGATGCGCAAGCGCAGGATCTCGCGCTGCTTTTCCGGCAGGGTATCCAGCAGCTGAGTCATCTTCTCGGCGAACTCGACCTGCATCAGCTGTGTTTCCGGACCGTCGGCCAGATCCTGGGTATCAGGGACCTCCTCGACCGGTTCGGCGCGATTGCGCGCCGCTGAGCGGTGCGCGTCGGCCACCTTGTGCGCGGCGATGCCGTACACGAAAGCGAGAAAGGGCCGGCCTTGGTCGCGGTAACTGGGCAGGGCCGTGAGCACCGCGAGACACACCTCCTGCGCTACATCATCCGCCGAAGCGAATGATCTTTCCTGACTACCGACGCGGGAGCGGCAATACCGCACCACGAGGGGACGGATCCGCCGGAGCACGCCTTCAATGGCTTCTGGCTTGCCATCGACTGCGTTCCCGACTAAGACGTCGAGGTCGTCCCCCACAGCGGTCATCGCAGAATGCAGCCCTGCCGTTACGACGAGGGACCGACCGGGTGCAGCGCCGGTCGGCGGTGGCCAGTTCGCTGCCTCGACCAATCCATCACCATCCCGAGACGCGGCCACCTCGCGGGTTACCGTAGTGGTAGACAAATCGGGCAGGTAAGGCGGTATCGGCTGTAGACGAGACCGAACAGGTCCAGGAAACAGGACGAGACCGGCGGCGATACCACCGGTCTCCACCCCAGAACGATCAGACGGCCGCCGTCAGGCCACCAGGCCACGCCGGAAACCATGTGCCACAGCCTGTGCCCGGTCCCGCACGCCGAGCTTGCGGAACAGCCTGCGGGCATGAGTTTTGACGGTGTCCTCGGACAGGTACAACTCCCGCCCGATCTGGCCGTTGCTCTTGCCCTGGCTCATGCCACGGAGTACCTGCAGCTCCCGCTCGGTGAGCTGGACGCCAGGGTCGGAGGGGGGCCGGGGGGCCGGCACGGACGTGCTGGCCAGGGTGTGCGCCAGCGCCGCGACGAGTTCCGGGCGCGAGGCGTCCCAGCGCAGATATCCACGGGCGCCGCCGGCAATCGCTGCGGCGATACTGCCCGCATCGTCCGGCGCTCCGAAGACGATGACATTCGCCTGCGGGTGCGCCGACACCAGCCGGCGGGTGGCCTCGACGCCAGCCGGCACTGCCCGCTGGGTGCCCACCAGGACGACATCCACCGGCTGCCGGGAATACCGAGCTAGCAGCTCGTCACCGTGCGCGACGCAGTCGATCCGGGCGACGCCGGGGACCGCGGACATCACACGAGTGAGCCCCTCGCGGACGCTTCGCCGGTCGTCGCAGATAAGAACTGCGGTCACGGAAGGACTCCTCTCCTGCAGCCAACTGATGTGCCCCACCTCCCTATCGGTCATGCGGAGCCGGAACTTGACACGATCTGATGGATTTCCGTCAAGGACCTTCAGCCGCTCACTCCGGACGGCTGCATCACCGATGTGGAGCAGCGCTCACTCTACCGAGTGTGAGCACTTCCCGGCAGTACCGTGAACAAGGATGATTCGGGCATTTGCGGCTACTCTTTGTCCGCAAGGATGACCCCCGCACCCGTCAGTGGGGTTGCGGGGGTCATCGGAGGGGTTACTCGCCCGTAGCGATGGCGGTGCGCCGGTCCCGGACCATGCGGCTCACCAACCCGGGCGCCGCCGCTAAGCCCACCGGGGCGAGCGGCTCACATACCGTGGCTGTGCCCGTGTCCATGACCGTGAGCCTGGCCGGCCGGCGGCGCCTTCTCCGGCTTTTCCACCACCGCGCTCTCCGTGGTGAGCACCATGCGGACGATCGAGGCGGCGTTGACGATCGCGGAGCGCGTCACCTTGACCGGATCGATGATGCCGGCGGCAACCAGGTCGCGGTAGGTTTCCGCTTCGGCGTCGAAGCCGTGACCCCACTGCGCCTCGCGCACCTTGGCAGCCACCACAGAGCCCTCGAAACCAGCGTTGGCTGAGATCCAGTGCACCGGAGCGGCGCAGGCGCGGCGGACGATGGCGGCGCCGGTGGCCTCGTCGCCGGCCAGGCCGAGGTCGCCGATCAAGTTGGCAGCATGCAGCAGCGCGGCGCCGCCCCCGGGCACGATGCCCTCCTCGGCCGCTGCCCTGGCAGCTGCCACCGCGTCCTCGATCCGGCCCTTGCGCTCCTTGAGTTCCGTTTCGGTAGCCGCCCCGACCTTGATCACGGCCACCCCACCAACGAGCTTGGCCAGCCGCTCCTGCAGCCTCTCGCGGTCCCAGTCGGAGTCCGATTCCTCGATCTCGTGCCGGATCTGGGCAGCGCGCGCCTCAACCTCGTCCCGGTCGCCGGCACCCTCGACGATGGTGGTGTCATCCCTGGTCACCACGATGCGCCGGGCCCGGCCCAGCACCTCCAGCCCGACCTCGGAGAGCTTGAGCCCTACCTCCGGGTCAACCACCTTGGCACCGGTGATGGCGGCCAGATCGTCCATGAACGCCCTACGGCGGTCACCGAAGAACGGTGACTTGACCGCCACCACCGACAGGGTCTTGCGCAAAGCGTTGACCGCCAGGGTGGACAGTGCCTCGCCCTCAACGTCCTCGGCCACGATGAGCAGCGGCTTGCCTTCCTGACTGACCAGTTCCAGCAGCGGCAGCAGCTCGGGAATGGACGAAATCTTCTCGCGGTGCAGCAGCACGTAGGGGTCGGTCAGTACCGTCTCCATGCGCTCGGCGTCGGTGACGAAGTAGGGCGAGATGTACCCCTTGTCGAACGCGACACCTTCGGTGATCTCCAGCTCGATGGCCATGGTGGACGCTTCCTCGACGGTGATGACGCCGTCCTCGCCGACCTTGGTCATCCCCTCGCCGACCAGGGCACCGATCTTTGGGTCACGTGAGGACACGGTGGCGACCTGAGCGATCGCCTGCTCGCCGGTCACCGGGATGGCCTTAGCCGCTAACGCGCTGGCAACGGCATCCGCGGCAGCCGCGATCCCCCGCCCGAGCTCGGTGGGGTTGGCGCCAGCAGCCACGTTGCGCAGCCCTTCGTGGACCATCGCTTGGGCCAGCACGGTGGCGGTGGTGGTGCCGTCCCCCGCCACGTCGTTGGTCTTCGTCGCTACGCTCTTGGCAAGCTGGGCGCCGAGGTTCTCGTAGGGGTCGGTCAACTCGATCTGACGCGCGATGGTCACCCCGTCGTTGGTGATCAACGGGCCGCCGTATTTATCTTTGTTGCCCAGCACGACGTGCCGGCCGCGCGGACCTAGAGTGATCTTGACCGCGTCGGCGAGCTGGTCGACTCCACGCTCCAGCGCGCGCCGCGCAGTCTCGTCGAACGTGATCTGCTTGGGCATTGCCTGCCTTCCTCACGGCGGAATCTGATAGGTCTGCGGCCCCTCGCGGGGCCGATCCTCAACCGCCCCGCTGGCCCCTCAGGGCCGCGGGGCGGTTGAGGTACAGCAGTTGATCTCGACTGACTGTTGGGGATCCGAAGTGTCAGTTCACAACAGCGAGCACGTCGCGCGCGGAGAGAATCAGATACTCCTCGCCGTTGTACTTAACCTCGGTGCCGCCGTACTTGGTGTAGATAACGACGTCTCCGACGTTGACATCCATGGGGATGCGGGTGCCGTTGTCATTGACCCGGCCCGGGCCCACGGCTAGTACTTTGCCCTCCTGGGGCTTTTCCTTAGCGGTGTCCGGGATGACGATGCCGGACGCGGTCGTCGTCTCGGCCTCGCTGGCCTGAACAACGATCTTGTCCTCGAGCGGCTTGATGTTCACGCTCGCCACGGTATGACCTCCACTTTCAGGGGTCTTCAAGAGCTGGCAGGTTGTCTGGTACTGGCTCCTGCCACCCCGCCGTCGCGGGTGTCGAGGCGGCTCGGGCCTTTGCTAGCACTCCGACGGGCAGAGTGCCAACTAGCAGACTACTGCGCCGAGTGCTAAAGACTCAACCAGGGTGTCCCGACCGCCGGTCCGTGTCTGCACGTTGCCTGCCGCGCCCGGCCACAACCCACCGGTTCGTCGCCCGCGCCCGGGTCGCCGGGGGCGGGAGCGCACCGGATTGGTAGCGCATAGCAGCGCCATCAGCACTGGGTGGCGGTAGCCGACGGGCACCCAACGAGAGAGGTGGTGACGGGCAGGCCTGGGTCGGCGGGAATGTCGAGTGGTGACGGAGTCGCGCCGGCGGCGAGCAGGTGGGCGCCGAGTGCGGCCACCATGGCTCCGTTGTCGGTACACAGGCGCGGTCGCGGTACCCGTAGCTGCACGCCGGCTGCGGCGCAGCGTTGCCCCGCCAGGGCACGCAACCGGGAGTTGGCGGCCACCCCGCCGCCGATGAGCAGGGTGTCGATGCCCCGGTCAGTGGCCGCCCGGATCGCCTTGGCGGTGAGCACGTCCACCACCGCCTCCTGGAAGGCTGCTGCGACATCGGCGACCGGAACTGCGGTGCCCGCGCGCTGCAGCGCCTCGACGTGCCGGGCAACCGCGGTTTTGAGCCCGGAGAAGGAGAAGTCGTAAGGCGGGTCACCGGGCCCCGTTAGGCCACGAGGGAACCGGATGCTGGCGGGATCACCGTCCTGCGCGGCCCGATCGATGTACGGGCCACCCGGGAAGCCCAACCCCAGCAGCCGGGCGACCTTGTCGAACGCCTCCCCGGCAGCGTCGTCGATAGTGGCGCCCAGCGGGTACATCGGCATTACCAGTGACGGGATTTCGTGAAAGCTGGAATGCCCACCGGAGACGAGAAGGGCCAGCGCGGGTGGCAGCGGGCCGTGCTCCAGGGTGTCCACCGCGACATGCGCGGTGAGGTGGTTCACCCCGTACAGCGGCACGTCCCAGGCGGCCGCGTACGCCTTGGCCGCGGCCACCCCGACCAGCAACGCGCCGGCCAGTCCGGGTCCGGCGGTGACCGCGACGGCATCCACATCCCCCGCGGTGACACCGGCAGCCCGCAGCGCGCGGTGCACCGTGGGCACCATCGCCTGCAGATGCGCCCGGGATGCCACCTCGGGCACCACTCCCCCGAAGCGGGCGTGCTCGTCGACGCTGGAGGCGATCTCGTCGGCCAGCAGCGTCACCGTGCGGTCACCCGCCAACCGCACGATGCCCACGCCGGTCTCGTCACAGGAGGTCTCGATACCTAGCACGATCCCGGTCACGGAGCGGCCTCCCGGCGCATGGTGAACGCGTCGGCGCCGCTGGGCCGGTAGTAACGGCGGCGGGTACCGATCACCTCGAATCCCTCACTGCGGTACAGGTTGATCGCCGACTCGTTGTCGGTACGGACCTCAAGGAAGACCGCGGCGCCCCGAGCACGATCGAGGATGGCGCGCAGCAGCGCGCGGCCGACGCCCCGCCGGTGGTACAGCGGATCCACCGCGAGGGTGTGGATCTCCGCGTCCGCACCGACCCGCGCCAGCCCAGCGTAGCCGATCAGCGAGTCTCCGTTGCGAGCGGACAGGTAATAGTGACCCGCTGCCAGCGCGTCCAGGAACGTCTGCGCATTCCACGGGTCATCACCAGCGAACAGCAGGCGCTCGAGTTCAGCGCAGCGTGGCGCGTCGGCGGCCACCATCTGTTCGATCAAGACGCTCATGCCGGCGTCACCCGCTTGGCCGGGCCAGGAGGCACCGCATCAGGGCGCCGTAGATACAGCGGGGTCAACGGCAGCGGTGGCGCGGGCGAGCGCAGCGCAGGCGCCGCCACGGCGACCAGTGCGGCGGGGTCCGGGTGGCGCGGCGGGCTCACCGGTAGCTGCAGCGCGTCGCACGCACCGACCGCCCGGGACACGCCGTCCAGCGGCACATCCTCGGGCCGGCCCACGTGCGGACCGTCGATGCGCATCCCGGCGGCGCCGTAGCGGGCCCAATACAACTCCCGCCGCCGGGCGTCTGTAACCACCAAGAGCGGGCTGCCGGCACCGGCCCGGTAGGCCATGGCGTCCAGGCTGCATACCGGGTAGACGGGGATGTTCAGGCCGTCGGCCAACGCTGCGGCGGTGACCATCCCGACCCGCAGCCCGGTGAACGGACCCGGGCCGGCACCGCACACCACCGCGTCCAGCTCGCGCATGGAGACGCCGCCGCGGGTCATCACCTCGCACACCGAGGGCATGAGCAGCTCGCCGTGGGCTCGAGCGGTGAAGGTGACTCGCTCGGCGAGCAGTTCCGGGTCACCCGCCACGGGCAGGTGCGCCAACCCGGCAATCACCGCGGAGGTCGCCGTGTCTACCGCCAACACCAACACAGAACGAGCTTACGGATCACGCTTGGCAGGCTGGCTCGGGGATCAACCGGGCCGGCCCGCACAGCTGCGCTACCCGACCGTCGTCGTCTGCCCGCCGCTGCAGCCGGATCAGCAGGTGATCGGCGGCGAGCCGCTCGGCCAGGCCCTCGCCCCACTCCACGACTACGGCCGCCGCCAGCAGGTCGGTATCCAGATCGAGATCGTCCAGCTCAGCAATCCCGCCGAGCCGGTAGGCGTCGACGTGGATGAGCGGCACACCCCGGCCCCCAGGCAGTGCGGGGTGCTCGCGGGCGATCACGAATGTGGGAGAGGTGACCGGCCCGCGGACGCCCAGCCCGGCACCGATGCCCCTGGCCAGCACCGTCTTGCCCGCGCCCAGCGGGCCTGAGAGCACCACCACATCCCCGGCGCGCAGGCGAGCACCCACGGCCCGACCCAGGCGCTCGGTATCAGCCGCGGTGGCCAGCTCCAGCACCAGGCTCATGCACTCTGCTCCCGCGAGGCCACCGCGTTGGCGCACTGGGACAGCAGCTTGAGGAGGTGTTCGTTGACGAGTTTCGGCTGCTCGAGCATCATCACGTGGCCTGATGCCGGGATATGCACCAAGTCGGCGTCTGGCAAGAGCTTGGCGATCGCTTCACAGTGCTGGTACTGGATCATGCGGTCGCCATCCGTGCCGAGTATCAGCGCCTTGGCGTGCTTGAGGCCGGCCAGCGCCGCGTACCGGTTGTGCCGGCCGAACTCCTCCAGGAAGTCGGTCATGATCTCGAACGAGGTCGCTCTGATCATCATGTACACCAGCTCGACCAGCGCCGGATGGACCGCCTCGTCGCCGAAGGACAGCGCGCGGGTCAGGCTCCAAATCAGGTTCCGGCCGGCCTCGCGCCCGCGGTCGATCACCCGCGCGCTGGGCTCCCAGCGGGACAGCTGCCTGGCCACCGGCATCACCGGGTTGCGCCGGGACAGCACCGGCCTGGGCAGGCCGGATCGGCCGATGTCGCCGGCGCTGGTGTTGAGGAAGGCCGCCCCGCAGATCCGCTCGACGAACAGCTCGGGATAGTGCTCGGCCAACGCCATGATCGTCATACCACCGAGCGAATGCCCGATGAGCACCACGGGCCCTTCCGGGGCAGCCGTTTGGATCACCGTGTGCAGGTCACGGCCCAGCTGTTCGATGGTGCATGCGGCCCGGGGAGAGCGGCCGGAACGGCCGTGGCTGCGGTGGTCGTAGAGCACCTGGCGGACCCGGGGCGCTGTGGAGTGCGCCAGCCCATGCCGCTGGAACAGCCAGGCACGCCGATCCAGCGTGTAGCCGTGTATCAGCACGGCAGTGAGCTGCGGCGCTCCACCATCGGCCGGGTCGAGTTCCTCTACCGACAGGGTCACCCCGTCGTCGGCTTGCACCGTGTACTCGCGGTCCGGCGGCAGCGGAACGGGCAGCTCATGCGGCAGGTCCACCGCACCCTGGCGGATCTTGCCGATGTGGCGGTGGTGCACCACGGCGGCGACCGTTGCCGCCGCCACTGCCGCACCCAGCACGCCGCCGGCTACCCGGCCGGCGGTACGCATCCGCGACCTCATCGGGCCACTCCCGGCTGATCGACTGGCTGGCGGCCATGCACGGTCCGGGTCAACCGCGGCCGGGCCATGCCCGCGACCACCTCGTAATGGATGGTGCCCAGCTTGTCGGCCCATTCCGCAGCGGTCGGAGCACCGCTCTCCCCGGTGCCGAAAAACACCACCTCGTCACCGACGGCGACCGGGTCGTCGCCGCAGTCGACCATCACCTGGTCCATGCATACCCTTCCCACCACCGGACGCCGGCGCCCGGCCAGCCACACATCCAGCCGTCCGGTCAGTACCCGCGGTACCCCGTCGGCATACCCAGCGGGTACCAGCGCCAGGGTAGTCTCGCGATCGGTATGCCACACGTGACCGTACGAGACGCCCTCGCCTGCCGGGACGCGCTTGACCAGGGCAACCTGTGAACGCAGGGTCATCGCGGGTATGAGCTGGTAATCAGCGCCGGGCACCGGTGAGAGGCCGTACACGGCGATGCCGGGGCGGACCATGTCGTAGTGCAGATCCGCCCGGGTGAGGGTGGCTGCGGAGTTCGCGAGGTGGCGTAGCGGGCGCAGCCCGGCAGCCCGAGCCACCTGGTACGCCTCTTCGAAGTACCGGACCTGCTGGGAGATGATCGGGTGGCCGGGATCGTCGGCGTGCGCGAGATGCGACCAGACAGCGACGACCTCGACGCCCCGGGTAGCGGCCGCGGCCCGCACCAAGCCTGGCCACTGGCTGCGGTAGGCGCCGCCGCGGGTCAGGCCGGTGTCGACTTTGAGGTGCACCCGGGCGGAGCGGCCGGTCCGGGCGGCGGCACAGGCTGCGACGTCGAGCTGCTGCTCCGAATAGATGCCCAGCTCCACCCCGGCCGCGATGCCGGCACCGAGGTCCTCGCCGGGGGCGTGTAACCAGGCCAGCACCGGGGCGTCGATCCCGCTGCGGCGCAGCTCGAGCGCCTCGTCGACGCTACACACGCCCAGCGCGCCGGCGCCGCCCTGCAGCGCGGCGACGGCAGCGTCAACTGCGCCGTGGCCGTACCCGTCTGCCTTGACCACGGCCATGGTGACGGCTCCGGACTCCGCGGCGCGCTTGGCGAGGATGCTGACGTTGTGCCGGATCGCGGCCAGATCGATCACCACTTCGACCCGTGGCCGTGACAGCGGTGCTGGCATCCCAGTCATCTCCCGTCATCTCCCGTCATCCCCCTGCTTCCGCCCGGAGCACCCGAATCGCCGACGTCAGTGCGCCCTGGATTGCCGAGGCAGGCGCCGGCGCCCCGGGCGGAGATCCGGCGGCGAGGGTGGCGGCGAATTCCTGAGCATGGGCTGCTGCGGCGGCGGCAATCGGCGGGTCCAGGCCGGCGGCCAGCAATGCGCCGATCACGCCGGTCAGGACGTCGCCGGATCCCGCGGTGGCGGGCCACGAGGAGCGGGCCGGGTTGGCCAGCACCCGCCCACCGGGCGCGGCGATGATCGTGGTGTTGCCCTTGAGCAGCAGCACAGCGTTGAACCGGTTCGCCGCGTCGCGGGTGGCCGCGACCCGGTCGGCGCCCGGCGGCTTGCCGATGAGCCGCTCGAATTCCCGATCGTGCGGGGTGAGCACCAGGGCGGTGCCCGGATCGCGGCAGTCCGCCAGCTCCGGGTGCCGGGCCAGCAGGGTGATCGCGTCCGCATCGGCGACCACCGGTAGCCCCGCGGCAAGCACGTGGGCCAGCACCTGGCGGCCCGCGGTTCCGGTGCCCAGGCCTGGCCCGACGGCCCACGCCTGGACCTGCCCGGCATCGGCGACCGACCCGGTGGCCACCACCTCCGGCCAGCGGGCACGGACCACGTCGGCGGCGGTACCGGCGAAGCGCACCATTCCCGAGGTGGCCAGCACCGCGGCGCCGGTACACAGCACCGCCGCGCCGGGGTAGTCCGCCGAGCCCGCCGCGATACCCACGACGCCCTGGCTGTACTTGTCGCTGGCCGGTCCCGGCACCGGCCATAACGCGCCGATCTCGGCGGCGCGGAGCACCTGCAGATCGGGTTCGCCGAGCTCCTCGGACAACCCGATGTCCACCAGGTGCACCGGGCCGCACCGCCACGGGGCCAGTACGTGCACCGGCTTGCGGGCGCCGAAGGTGACGGTCTCGGTGGCGGTCACCGCGGGCCCGTCTACGGTGCCGGTGTCCGGATCCACGCCGGATGGCGAGTCCACCGCGATGATCGGTACCCGGATCGCTTCCACCAGTTGAGCGGCTGCGGGACGTAGCGGACCCTTGCCGGACAGCCCGACGATCCCATCCAGCACTAGGTCTGTGCGATCCGGCAGCTCGTCGGCGATCCGCCCGCCGGCATGGCGCAGCGCGGCCAGGCCCTGCGGGTGGGTGCGATCCGGCGACAGCAGCACCGCGGTGACTGCCACCCCGCGGCGGCGCAGAAACGCCCCGGCCCACAGCGTGTCCCCGCCGTTGTTGCCGGCCCCCACCAGCAGCGAGACGTGCCGGCCGGATACCCCGCCGGTGCGTTCGGCCAGGACCCCGGCGGTCCGGGTGGCCAGCCCGAACGCGGCCCGGCGCATCAGGGTTCCAACCGGGACGCGAGCGAGCAGGGCCTCCTCGGCGGCGCGTACCCGAGCCACCGTCCAGGCACCTGACGGGCTCGGGCTCACGGTGCACCATGCCGCGACACGGTGTACACCAGGGCGCGACACGCCGGCCAACGGCTCACTCCACGGTTACGGATTTAGCGAGATTACGCGGCCTGTCGACGTCATAGCCGCGTTGCCGGGCGATCTCGGCGGCCAGCACCTGGAGCGGCACCGTGGAGACCAGCGGCTGCAACAGGGTGGGCACCGCGGGAACCTCGAGCAGGTGCGCGGCGTACGGGCGCACGGTCTCGTCGCCCTCTTCGGCGATGACGATCGTCCGCGCGCCCCGGGCGCGGATCTCCTGGATATTGGACAGCAGCTTGGGATGCAGGATCGCGCGTCCCTTGGGCGAGGGCATGACGACGACCACGGGGAGGTCGGGCTCCAGCAGCGCGATGGGACCATGCTTGAGCTCGCCGGCAGCAAAGCCTTCGGCGTGCATGTAGGCAAGCTCCTTGAGCTTCAACGCGCCCTCCAAGGCCACCGGAAAGCCGACGTGGCGACCGAGGAAGAGTACGACTTTGGCGTCGATGAGCTCGCCGGCCAGCGTGCGCACCCGCCCCACCGTGTCCAGCACCTGGGCCACCGCTGCGGGCATCGCCTCCAGCTCTGCGTACTCGCGGGCCACCTCGTCGGAGTACTTGGTGCCGCGAGCCTGCGCCAGCGCCAGCCCGACCAGGAAGTTGGCCGTGAGCTGCGCGAGGAACGATTTGGTGGCGGCTACCCCGATCTCCGGGCCCGCGTGGGTATACAGCACCGCATCCGACTCCCGTGGGATCTGCGCCCCGTTGGTGTTGCAGATCGCCAGCACCCGAGCCTTCTGCTCGCGGGCGTGCCGCACGGCCTCCAGGGTGTCCATCGTCTCCCCGGACTGGGAGATCGCCACCACCAGCGTGGAGCGGTCCAGCACCGGGTCGCGATACCGGAACTCGCTGGCGAGCTCGACCTCCACGGGCAGCCGGCACCAGTGCTCGATGGCGTACTTGGCGACCATGCCGGAGTGGTACGCACTCCCGCAGGCGACCACGAAGACCTTGTCGACGTCGCGCAGCTCCTGGATGTCCATCCGCTGCTCGTCCAGCACGATCCGGCCGTCAATGAAATGCCCACGCAGCGTGTTAGCAACCGCACTGGGCTGTTCCTGGATTTCCTTAAGCATGAAATAGTCGTGGCCGCCCTTTTCCGCCGCGGACAGATCCCAATCGACGTGAAAAGGCGTGCCCCCGGCCACGGATCCGGCGAAATCGGTGATCTGATAGCCGTTCCGGGTGATCGTGACCACCTGGTCCTGGCCGAGCTCGACGGCGTCGCGGGTGTGGTCGATGAATGCCGCGACATCGGAGGCGACGAAATGCTCCCCAGCGCCCACCCCCAGCACCAACGGCGAGGATCGGCGCGCCGCGACGATCATGTCGGGCTCATCGGCATGCGCAACGACGAGAGTGAAGGCGCCCCGCAGCCGCCGGCACACCACCCGCACGGCCTGCGGTAGGTCGCCACAGGCGGCATATGCCGCGGCGAGCAGGTGCGCAGCGGTCTCGGTGTCGGTGTCGCTGCTCAGCTCCACCCCGGCGCCCTCCAGCTCGGCGCGCAGCAGGGCGTGGTTCTCGATGATCCCGTTGTGCACCACGGCCAGCCGGCCCGCGGTGTCGCGGTGCGGGTGGGCGTTGCGATCGGTCGGCGCACCGTGGGTGGCCCAGCGGGTGTGCCCCATCCCGGCGGTGCCGCGCAAGCCGGCCCGCCGGGAGCCGTCCAGCTCATCGACCAGGTTGCGCAGCGCGCCCGCCTTGCGCGCGACCGCGAGCGCACCAGCGCTGGTCAGCACCGCGACACCGGCGGAGTCGTAGCCGCGATACTCCAGCCGGCTCAAACCTTGCAGGACGACGTCGAGGGCGTCTCGATGCCCGACGTAGCCCACGATTCCGCACATGCGGGTCACGCTATCCGATACCGTCCCGGCCCATGGCACGCACCGATCCCGCTGTCCGGCATGCGGCTGAGGAACTCTCACGGCCTGGTCCGCACCCGGTGGCCAGCGGTGATCTCGCTGCGGCCGGGTTGCCCGGCGTGGTGTTCACCCCGCGGTCCGGGCGGGGGCTTGCCGCGATCGCGTTCGGCCACGGCTGGCTGCAACCAACGTCCCGCTACGACGAGTTGATGCGGCATCTGGCCAGCTGGGGGATGGTGGTCGCGGCGCCGGCCACGCAGCCCAACGTGCTGGCCTCGCACAACCAGTTCGCCACTGATCTGCGCACCGCGCTGGACCTGTGCACCAGCGCGCGCCTCGGCGACGGCGACATCAGCGTCGACCCCGACAAGCTGGGACTGGCTGGGCACGGCATGGGAGGCGGCTGCGCGGTGCTGGCCGCGGCGGCCGACAACCGGTGCCGTGCGGTCGCCACGCTGGCGCTGGCCGAAACCATGCCCTCCGCGGTGGCCGCCGCCCGAGGTTGCGCCATGCCGGGACTGCACGTGGTGGGCGATAAGGATCTCGTGGCGCCTGCGGTGGGGCATGCCGAGCCGGTGGCCAGGGCGTGGGCGGGTCCGGTCCTCGTGCGGACACTGCCCAAAGCGAGCCATCTCGGCTTCACCACCGGATTCCATTGGACGGACTTACTCATGGGTAGCAGCCCGGAGCTACGCACCCGGCAACTGTCCCGCGCGTTGATCACCGCCTTCTTGCTCCGCCATCTGGTCGGCCGTGGGGACCGCAAAGCCGACTACGACGAGTTGCTCCGCGCGACCACACTAGTGTGATTAGACGAGGTCTCCGGCCAGGTGGTGCCTTATAGTAACTGCACCGCAGCGCCATCCCGGGCGCTTACCAAGGGAGTCGCCATGGCTATCGGCTATGCTATGTTGATCGTCCTGTGGATTGTCATCGCCATTTTCATTATAGCGGCCATTGCCCAGGTATTCAGATCGGCAGGACGTTAGCTCAGTTCGCGGTCGCGACAATCGTGGCAATGCGTTGAGCGATTGTCGTGGCCGCGGATTCAGTAGGGGCCTCGACCATTACCCGCACCAGCTGTTCGGTTCCAGACGGGCGGAGTAGCACGCGCCCGGTTTCGCCCAGTTCGGCCTCTGCGGTGGCGATGGCGTCGGTCACCGCGGGGGCCGTCACGGCTTCCGTTTTATCCGCAACCGCCACATTGATCAGCACCTGCGGAAATCTGGTGACCACACCGGCCAGATCCGCGAGGCTGCGCTGCGTGCTGGCCATCCGGGCCATCAGCCGTAACGCGGTGAGCAACCCATCACCGGTTGTGGCGTACTGGGGCAGCACCACGTGCCCGGACTGCTCACCACCGAGGGAGAACCCTCCCGCTGTCAAGGCCTCGAGCACGTACCGGTCCCCCACCGGCGTGGTCTGCACCACGACGCCGTGCTCGCGCATCGCGAGGTGCAATCCCAGGTTGCTCATCACGGTGGTGACCAAGGTGTTCTCGACGAGCTCGCCACGTTCCACCATCGCCAGCGCGAGGATGGCCATGATCTGGTCACCGTCGACCACCTCGCCCGCGGCGTCCACCGCCAGGCAGCGGTCGGCGTCTCCGTCGTGGGCGATCCCGACGGTCGCGCCGTGTTCCAGCACAGCCTTGCGCAGCGGATCGAGGTAGGTGCACCCGCACCGGTCGTTGATATTGAGGCCGTCAGGTTGGGCGTGCATGGCCAGTGCATCCGCGCCGGCCTTGCGGTACACCTGAGCAGCGATCCCGGAGGCCGCGCCATGGGCGCAGTCCACCACCAGCCGGATCCCGGTCAGCGGCTGCGGGCTGGCGAGCAGCAGGTGATCCAGATAGCGCCCGGCGGCTTCCGGCGCGTCCCGCACCCGGCCGATCAGCGCCCCGGTGGGCCGGGCGAATCCGCCAGCGCGGATCCGGTCGGCGATCTCGTCTTCCACCGCGTCGGGAAGTTTGCGGCCGCCGGCGGCGAAGAGCTTGATGCCGTTATCCGGCATCGGGTTGTGCGAGCCGGAGATCATCACGCCGAGGTCAGCGGAGAACTCGCCGACGAGGTGAGCGATCGCCGGGGTGGGCAGCACCCCGACCCGCAGCACATCGGCACCGGCCGACGCGAGGCCGGCGGTGACCGCGGCCTCCAGCATCTCCCCGCTGGCGCGGGGATCCCGGCCCACCACAGCGACCGGCCGGTGCCCCAGGCCGTGATCGGCCAGCACCCGGGCGGCCGCACCCGACAGCGCCATCGCCAGCTCCGGGGTGAGCTCCGAGTTGGCCAACCCGCGCACCCCATCGGTGCCGAACAGGCGGGGCATGAACGCCAGCGAATTAACGCTTCGAGTACTGGGGAGCCTTGCGTGCCTTCTTCAAGCCGTACTTCTTGCGCTCTTTCGCCCTGGCGTCGCGGGTGAGGAAGCCCGCTTTCTTCAGCGCCGGCCGGTCCTCGATGTTGAGCTCGACCAGCGCCCGGGCAATGGCCAGCCGCAGTGCACCGGCCTGGCCGGAAGTGCCGCCACCGGACAGGTTGCCGAGCACGTCGTAAGCATCGGGCTTGTTCACCGTCAGCAGTGGTTCCCGGATCAGCTGCTGGTGCACCTTGTTCGGGAAATACCGTTCCAAGCTGGTGCCGTTGAGCCGGAACACGCCGGTGCCGGGTACCAGTCGCACCCGCACCACCGCTTCCTTGCGGCGGCCGACGGCCTGCACCATCTGACCGCCACGCGCCGGCATCGCCGGCCCGGGCGGGACTGGGACAACGGGCGCAGCCGGCGCGGTGTCGGGTTGCGGTGTCTGCGGAGTGCTCACGGCGTCTCTCGGGTCCTTACTGGGTCTGCAAAGTTACTGGGCGACCTGGGTGATCTGGTATGGCTGTGGCCGTTGCGCCGCGTGCGGGTGCTCGGGCGAGGCGTAGACCTTGAGTTTGCGCGCCATCGCCCGGCCGAGCGTGTTCTTCGGCAGCATGCCCTTAATGGCCCGCTCGATCAGGCGCTCGGGTTGGGTGGCGAGCATCTCGTTGAACGAGCGCCGCTTGAGGCCACCGGGCCGGCCACTGTGCCGGTACACGAAGCTGTGCTCACCCTTGTTGCCCGACAGTGCCACCTTGCCAGCATTGACGATTACCACGAAGTCACCGGTGTCCACGTGCGGGGCATAGGTCGGCTTGTGCTTGCCGCGCAGCAGGATGGCGGCCTGGCTAGCGAGGCGACCCAGCACCACGTCCGTGGCATCGATGACATGCCAGGCGCGCTGGACTTCGCCAGGCTTGGGGCTGTACGTGCGCACGCAACTACCTCGTTATCACGGTTCGCAGGGTCATCGAACGTCTTCATGGTGCCGGTGCGCCTGGAGCACGGCATCTACAGAGTCGCACACATCCGCACAGCAGCGCCGAAAACGATACCGGCCGGACGCCGGGAAGGTCAAAACGGGGTCGCTACCGGGTCGGCACTGCTTACGACCAGCGGGCCCGGTTCGCCGCTTCACCGGCCTGGTAGTTCTCGTTCGAGGTACCCAGCGCGATGGCGATCTGGTTCAGCACCTGGTTCAGGTCCGCCGCCGACCGATCCCACTTCGCCTGGTGGGCCTGGTAGGCAATGGACGCGTCACCGGTCCAGGTATCGACCATGGGCTGCAGGTACCGCTTGAGGTCCTCCATCTCCCGGTTGATGTTTGTCCAGGTCGCCTGGATCGAGCTGCGCGCGCTTTCCAGCTCGCCGAACGTGACCAGGATCTCGCTCACGTCTGTCGTCTCCTTCGTTGTCTGCAGGGTCAGTTGCCCAGGGCCTGGCTGATCCGGGTGTAGGTCTGGTTCTCGGCCTCATCAGCCTGGGCGTAGGTGTCGCTGGAGCTGCGGATCTGCTCACCGATGCTGAGCAGAGCCTCGTTGAGACTCCGCGCGTCGTTGTCCCACCGCTGCATCAGCAGCCCGAACGCGGTAGCCGCCTGGCCTTTCCAGGCGCCCCCCAGCGGTGCCAGCTGGTTGCGCAGGGCTGAAAGCTGCGCCTGCACGCTCTGATTCACCTCGGCAACGTGATTCGCGGCCGCCTGCATCTGCTCGAACTGAGCCCCGAACTGCCCTGCCATCGTTCTGATCTCCCTCGGTCGCTCGTCTTGACGAACAGGGGACGCCACACTGCCAGATCCGGTTCCGAGGGGTAACCATCTGATCGCAGAACGTTGCAACCGCGAACGGTGCACGATGCCGTGGGATGGGGCCATCCACCAGCGGATGACCTCCAGGCGCTTCTGAATGCGCAGGAGCTCGGCCAGTACCCAGCCTCGATTCCAGCTTGTCCGATCACGCATTCGTCCGGCCCTGGGGCGCCGCGCCGCTCACCGTGGGCACGCCGATCAGTGGGCGACTCCGGACCGATACAGTCAAGGGATGGCCAGCCCGCTATCGACGCTCGACAATCTGGAAACTCGCTGGGGCGAGCGCTGGGAACTTGACGGTATCTACCGCTTCGACCGCACCCACACCCGCGGCGAGATCTACTCGATTGATACGCCGCCCCCCACCGTGTCGGGCTCCTTGCACGTCGGCCATGTCTTCAGCTACACGCACACCGACACGATCGCGCGTTTCCAGCGGATGCGCGGCCGTGCGGTGTTCTACCCGATGGGCTGGGATGACAACGGGTTGCCCACCGAGCGGCGGGTGGAGAACTACTTCGGGGTGCGCTGCGACCCGTCGGTCGCCTACCGGGAGGACTTCGTTCCGCCGGCTAAACCGGCCGCGAAGCGGCAGGATTACGTCGCGATCAGCCGGCGCAACTTCATCGAACTGTGCGAGCAGCTGACCGCGACCGACGAGCAGACCTTCGAGCAGCTGTGGCGCCTGCTGGGCCTGTCGGTGGACTGGTCGCTGACGTATTCCACCGTGTCAGCCCGCGCGCAGGGGGTCAGCCAGCGAGCGTTCCTGCGCAACCTGGCCCGCGGTGAGGCGTACTCCGCCGAGGCACCCTGCCTGTGGGATACCACCTTCCAGACCGCGGTGGCGCAAGCCGAGCTGGAGGACCGGGACCGGCCGGGCGCCTACCATGACCTGCGGTTCCACGGTACCGACGGACGGGGCGACGTGGTGATCGCCACCACCCGCCCGGAGCTGGTGGTGTCCTGCGTGGCGCTGGTCGCCCATCCCGACGATGAGCGCTACCAGCCGCTATTCGGGTCGACCGTGCGCACCCCGGTGTTCGACGTCGAGGTGCCGGTGCTGGCCCACCACCGGGCCGAGCCGGACAAGGGCACCGGCATCGCCATGGTCTGCACCTTCGGCGACCTCGCTGACGTGATGTGGTGGCGCGAGCTCGAGCTGGAGACCCGCGCGGTGATCAACAA
>DASQVU010000061.1:0-3710 GCA_035640615.1 Pseudonocardiaceae bacterium | reverse complement strand
GTGCCTCAGGTTGGCGGGTATGCGCACCCTGATATGTCACGCCTGCGGAAAGCCTCATCGGATTGGCTGCTGCGAGGAGGAAGTCATGGCCGCTGCGTCGCCGGCATCGTCTGTGTTGGCCGGTCTGGCTGCCGTGCGGTCGTGGCAGGAGGCTTTTTATCGGGACCTGCATCAGCATCCGGAGTTGTCCCACCAGGAGCGGCGGACCGCTGAGAAGGTCAGCGAGCGACTCGGCCGGATCGGCTACCAGGTGCACCAGGGTGTCGGCGGCACGGGTGTGGTCGGGGTGTTACGTAACGGGGACGGCCGGACGGTGCTGCTGCGGGCGGACATGGATGCTCTGCCGGTGCGTGAGGCGACCGGCCTGCCCTACGCCAGCACCGTCACGGCCTTCGATGCCAGTGGAAACGAGGTGCCGGTGGCGCATGCCTGCGGCCACGACGTGCACGTCACCTGCCTGCTCGGTGCCGCTCAACTGCTCGCCGAGGACCCGGACCGGTGGAGGGGCACCGTGGTGGCGCTGTTCCAGCCGGCCGAGGAGACCGGCGACGGCGCCCGTGGCATGGTCGATGACGGCCTGGCCAGCTTGATTCCTGCCCCGGATGTGGCGTTGGCCCAGCATGTCCTGCCGGCCCCAGCCGGGCAGGTCGGTACCCGCCCCGGGCCCACTCTTTCTGCCGCAGACAGCATGCGCGTGACGGTGCACGGGCGCGGTGGCCACGGTTCGATGCCGCAGGCGACTGTCGATCCGGTGGTGCTGGCCGCGATGATCGTGGTGCGGCTGCAGACCGTGGTCTCTCGGGAGACACCACCGGAGGAGACCGCGGTGCTGACCGTGGGTAGCATCCAGGCCGGCGCCAAAAGCAACGTCATCCCCGACCACGCTGTGCTACAGCTCAACATCCGCACCTATAGCGAGCAGACCCGCCGCTCGATACTGGACGCGGTGCGCCGCATCGTCACTGCGGAGTGTCAGGCGTCGGGCTGTCCAAAGGACCCAGACTTCGAGCTGTTCGACCGTTTCCCGATCACCGACAACGACGCCGCGACCACCGAGCGGGTGGCCGGCGCGTTCGCCGACTTCTTCGGCGACCGCGCCCAGCCGATGGGCCAGCAAACCGCAAGCGAGGACTTCAGCGACATCCCCACCGCGCTCGGCGTGCCCTACACCTATTGGGGAATCGGCGGCATCGACCCGGACGCCTACCGCACGGCGGCCGCTGCGGGCCGGGTGGCCCAGGACATCCCGGTCAACCATTCCGCCAACTTCGCCCCGGTCGTGCAACCCACCCTCGACACCGGCACCGAGGCCCTCGTCGTGGCCACGCTGGCCTGGCTCGCCCACTGACCGACGTCCCTGCCGCGGACCGGAGTCTCAGGTGCCCTTTGTGCCTGGCGGCGCGGGTGCGTTGAGGCTGAAGCGAATCCCGAGCATCCGAATGACGAAGCAGACCGCGGCTGCTGCCAGCGCAGCCGGGATGCCGTAGACACCCGCCCGGATGGTGGCCACCGTGACCGCGGCGCCGATCAGCGCGGGGATCGCGTAGAGCTCGCTGTGCAGGACCGAGGGGATCTGCCGCACGAGGGTGTCGCGGATCGTGCCGCCACCCACTCCAGTGATGGTGCCCAGAATGATCGCCGGCCCAATGTCGAGCCCGAAGGACACTGCCTTGCTCGCCCCGATCACCGCGAACACGCTCAGCCCGACGGCGTCCAGCACGATGATCGGCATCTCAAGGCGGTCCAGCCACTGGCTCAAGGCGAATGCGACCAGCGCCCCACCGGCGGCGAGCGCCAGGTAGCGCCAGTCGCGAAAGGTGGCCGGCGGTACCGAGCCGATGAGGACGTCGCGGACGATCCCGCCGCCCAGGGCGGTGATCATGCCGAGGGTGAGGACGCCGACGATGTCCAAGCGGGCAGCCTGCACCGCGGTCAGCGCGCCGTTGAGCGCGAACACGAAGGTGCCGGTCAGATCCAGCGCGAGCACCAGCGGCAGATCGGTCGTCATAGCGGGTGTCTACGCCCTCTAGGCGCAGCTCTGCCGGGCGGCCCACTTACTGGCGGCGGTGGTGGATGTGGCCGCGTGCCATCACGACGTCCACCCGGGTGGTCGCGGTGATGTCGGTGGTGGGGTCGCCGGGCATGGCAACCAGATCGGCGCACCGGCCGGGCTCCAGCACCCCGAGGTCGTCGCGGCCGAGCAGCTCCGCAGCGACGCTGGTGGCTGCCTTGAGCGCGCGGACCGGACTGATCCCGGCTGCGGTCATGGCCTGGAACTCGTTGATGCCGTGGCTGAACGGGAACATCCCGCAGTCGGTGCCGTAGGCGATCTTCACGCTGCTGGCCGCGACCCGGCGCTGGGCGGCTTGGATCTGCTCATGGTCGCGGCGGAACTTGCCCACCGCTTGCTCGGGCAGCGTCCCCTGGTGCAGTGCCTTGAGGTCTTCCCGGGTCATCTGCATCGTCGGTACCACGAAGGTGCCGGCCTGTTCGGCCATCGCGATGGCCTCATCGTCGATCAGGTAGACGTGCTCCAGGCTGCGCACACCCGCTCGGATCGCCTGCTTGCAGGCCTGCGCAGCGCCGGTGTGCACCGCGACGGGCAGGCCCAGCTGGGTGGCGGTGTTGACCAGCGTGGCCAGCTCCTCGTCGAACCAGGTGAGCTGGGCCGGGTCATCGCCGGAGCTGTAGTAGCCGCCGGCGTTGGCGGTCTTGACCCAATCGCTGCCGTACTTGTGCTCGGTGCGCACGCGCGCCCGGATCTGCGCCGGGCCATCGGCCGGCTCGGCCACGGGCAGGTGCCAGCGAGGTGGGTACATGCCACCAACGTCGGCGTGGCTGCCGGTGGACCCGATCAGGTGCCCAGCCACGACCAACCTGGGTCCGGGCACGGTTCCAGCGTCGATTGCATTGCGCAGATCGACCGTAGGCCAGGCCGGGTCCATGCTGCCCAGGTCACGCAGCGTGGTGAACCCGCGTGCGAGGTAGGTCTGGGCCAGGCTCAGCCCGGTCAACGCCTTGGTCGCCGCCGACGCCAGCGTCTGGGTGTAAAGGGCCAAGCCGTCCATCGTCAGGTGCACGTGACAGTCGATAAACCCGGGCATCACGGTCCGGTCGGTCAGGTCGAGCACCTCGGCCCCGGCCGGGCGGCCCACCGACGCGCCGACCTCGACGATCCGGTCACCGTCGACCAGCACCTCGGCCGGGCCGCCCGTCGCATCCGCCCGGCCATCGAAGATGTTGCCGCACACCAGCACCGTGGCCATGTCCGCTCCGTACCCACCTGGCGATATCCCTAAAACGGGATCACTGGCGACCTCGCCTAGACCGCTGACGCCTTTACGGTGTGTCGGTTCAGTGACCCGTATCATCGCAAGGGATGATCACCGGCCGGATAGCGCGTCCAGATTCCGCCGGCCCCGGCGACCGGCCGGGCGGTGTGGTGGTGTTGGAGCCGAGCATCGTCGCGACGACGAGTGGCGGTTCCTTGCAGGATGAGCTGCCGGATTAGGGCTGTCCCGGCCACGGAGCGGGATCTGATATTGCCGTACGCGGCTCTCGAGGGCTTCGGGGTCATGGGTTGGCTGCCGCGTCGGCCGGGGAACAGCCAGCGGGCATCGGGTGGGTAGGCGTGGTCGGGCGGTCATGGCCTGAGCTCGTTGAGGTACCCACCTGTTCCAGGTAGTCGCCGAGGTCGCCATGGAGCCACC
>DASQVU010000060.1:0-2988 GCA_035640615.1 Pseudonocardiaceae bacterium | reverse complement strand
CACCGCGAAGGCGAACAACCCCAACCAGTCGGCATAGCCGAATGGTGCCCCCGCTTGCAATGCCGCAAAACAGATCAGTGATCCAACGATCGCATGATTGACCTTGCCGGCGCCCAATAGGAAACCCACCACAATCGCCGGCACTAGCCGCACACCGTCGGACCCGGTCGAATGCTCGAGGTGAGTCATCAGCGTGATCAGCATTCCCCCGACGAGTGCCAGCGCGAAAGCCTTCCACGTGATGCCGAGGTCGATATAGAACTTTCCGGACTCGACCGCGCTGGCACGGAGGGAGGGAAAGCCTCCTATCACCAGGCCGGTGATTACCCATCCACCAGCTAAATTGGTCACGGTCGTGACTATCCAGAGCCGCGCAAGGGACACCCACGACGCGGTCTTGGCCACAACCGCCGCCACGGGAACGAGAAAGTCCTCAGTGAATAGTTCACTACGTGCCAACGTCAGCGCGATGAAACCGAGTGATAGGCCGAGACCACCAAGCATAACGCTGTGGGTGGCCTCTTCCAGCAACAGCAGGCCCAGCACGCCGACCCCGATGTCCAGACCACCAAGAAACCCGGTCGCGAGCAGCCCGGACCAGGACCTGCCAAGGCGTTGCGTGCCCTCGTCCACCAGCCGGTCGAAAGTGCGCTCGGTATCCTCCTGCGCAACGGCCGGGCTGGTAGCGGAGCGATCAGTCATGGCCTGAATGCTAGAGCGGCTACTCCATCCTGGACAGCGATCGCATTACCTCGTAGCGAGTGCCGACATCAGTGAACCCGAGGCGGGTATACCAGCGCTGCGGCCAGCTGCGGGCCGTGGCGCTGAGAAATACGGCGTCGCAGCCGGCCGTATGCGTTCGCGCGAGAGCGTCAAATACCAGCGCCCGGGCCAGGCCGGTCCGCCGATGTGCCGGCTCGGTCATGACGGCCTCGATCGCCGCGGTCGCGCCATCGATGCGCAGCTGCGTTCCGGCGATTGGCTCGCCGCACCCGTCGAGTACTGCGAGGTTCACCAGGCGCAGCACGGCGTCGGCGACCGGTTCGCGGTCGACGAGCTGGCGTAGCGCGTCATCGTCGAGATGTGGCAGCTCCCGCCGCCAGGACCGCGCCCACAGCTGGCTGACGACCTCATGGGCGACAGGCACCACGTTGACCGCTGCGTTTGCCGCTGACACCGGCGGGCCGCTGTACAGCATCAGGCGTAGCTCGAGCATCTGCCACCCTTGGTTGACGAGCGCGGTGGCGGTGGCCGGGTCATCGAGCACTACCCGCCGGTGGGTCAGGCCGGCGCCGCCGAGTACCCGGTCCGCTTCGGCGGCCACCGTGGCGGTGTCGCTTGGCGTGTCCATCCACAGCGTGTTGGCCTCGTAGGAGGCCGGGAACCTCGGGTCGAGAACGGCGAACCCGCCGTCGACCGGCACGACGGCGGCGGCGCGCCGCTGCGCCAGTGCACGATCGAACAGGCGCACCCGGGCTGCGGCGTCCTCGGGCTGAGGCAACCCGACTGGCTCGGCGAAGCGCCCATCGGGACCTGGTTGGTACGGCATGACGGTCACCACGGCAGCAACCGGCAGCGCGCCGTAGTAATGCGGGAACTGCACACCAGCGGGAGCATCCGGGGCGCGTTCGAAGCGCAGCTCACCAGGTAGCCGGGCTGGGTCGATGACCAGCGCGAGGAGATCGGTGCATCCGGTGAACAGCGCATTGGCCGACCAGCTCAGCTGGGCTGGTGTGGACAGATGCACGAAGCCTTGATGCAACAGCGACGGCGGTGCCAGGGTCCCTGCGGCCAGCGCCATGCGCCACGTCGCCGGCGTGCACAGATGCAGCAGGAGACCGGAATCCATGAGCGGATCCTCCCGGGGTGTTTAATGCCGCCGGTAGTGGGTACCGGGAAGACCTATGGATTGCGATGGTCCAGCCGGAGCAACCGACGACGGCGATCTCCAGTTCGGCCCAGCGCCGGCCCTGCGATGAGCGCTGCCCCGGATCCACGTGATCCCGCAGTGGGGTTCGCGCACGTGGCAGTGCTGTATGAC
The DNA here is from genome assembly GCA_035640615.1 of Pseudonocardiaceae bacterium. Classification (GTDB taxonomy): domain Bacteria; phylum Actinomycetota; class Actinomycetes; order Mycobacteriales; family Pseudonocardiaceae. Next base: position 947 of record DASQVU010000060.1, on the reverse strand, counting down.
TCCGATGAGCAGCTTCGTAACGTGCTGTCGCCCCACCTGGCCGAGGCGTTGCGCCGTAGGGAGCAGATCCTTGCGGTGATCTCCGATGCCGCACAGCGAGTGCTGCGTGAGGCCATGGGCGAGGCTGCCGATCGTATCCATTGGGGCGGGCCGGGGTTGTCCTCCAACCGGCTGGGCCGCGTGTTCGGGGCTTTCGGCGATTACCTGGCCCAGCAGTGCCGCGCCGGCGTGCCCACTCGGGTGATCGGAGAACCCAGCTCGGACATCAGCCCGGATCGATTGAGCCAGTACCTGCGGTATGTGTCCATGGCCACCGAGGTGTACGCGCAATACCGGTCTCCGATGCTGTTTCTGTGGGATGAGCGCCGCTACTCACCCGAGGTGTTAGCGCAGATCCGCGCGATCCATCCGCAACTGCTCGGCAGCAACGGCACGATCATCAACTCCGAGTACCGGGCGCCCACCGACTTCCTCACCGCCAGCGCCACCTCAGCTCCGGTGGTCCCCGCTGATCCCGATCTCGACGTGTCCCTCGAATCCGCTGACAGCCTCGCTGAACTGCGCCGGCGTTTGCGGTCGTGGGGCGCCGCCACGACGTTAAATGACACTGACACCGATGACATCGTCATAGCGGTGGACGAGATCGCCACCAATGCGTTGGAGCACGGTGACCCGCCTGCCCGGGTCCGGGCCTGGTCCACGGCCGACACGGTGTTCATCCGGGTCGACGACCATGGCCGCAACGGGATACCGCAGACCGCTGGCTACGTGCGGCCGCCCACCAACGCCCGGCGCGGGCGGGGCATCTGGATGGCTCGCCACCTCGCCGACGTTCTGACCACCCATAACAGCCCTGCTGGCACGACGGTTGCTTTACGCTTTCCCAGGTCGTTGATCAGTTAATTCCGTACACTGCGACACCACCGGATATGCGGCGTGTAGCAGAC
>DASQVU010000059.1:0-3224 GCA_035640615.1 Pseudonocardiaceae bacterium | reverse complement strand
AGGCCGGGAACATGGCCGCCATCGGTGTGGCCCGCCTCGGCGACCAGGATCTGCTCGCCCGAGCCGGCGCCGACCTGGTAGTTACCACCCTTGACGACGTCTCCCTGCGGGCACTGGCCGAGGGCCGGTTGCAGGAGCGGCGGGCCGCCGAGGAGATCCGGCGCCGGCACGAGGAGCGACCGCCGAGCGTCTGGACCCTGGTCTACGACAGTTTCGACCCGGCGCGCCAGGGGCTGCGCGAGGCGCTGTGCGCGCTGGGCAACGGGTATTTCGTCACCCGTGGGGCGCTGCCCGAGGCCGAGGCCGACGCGATCAACTACCCAGGCACCTACGTCGCCGGTCTCTACAACCGGCTGGTCAGCGACATCGCCGGGCGCCAGGTCGAGAACGAAGACCTGGTCAACGTGCCCAACTGGCTCCCGCTGCGGTTCCGCATCACCGGCGGCCCCTGGTTTGACGTGGGGCAGGCCGGCGTCGAGGAGCACCGTTTCGAGCTGAACATGCAGCACGGAACGCTCACCCGCTGGCTGACCTGGAAGGACACCGAGGGCCGGCGGACCAGCATGGTCCAGCGCCGGTTCGTCAGCCGCAAGGACGAGCACCTGGCCGGCCTGGCCACGGAGTTCACGGCGGAAAACTGGTCGGGCACCCTGGAGGTCCGCTCGGGGCTGGACGGCAGGGTGATCAACGCGGGCGTCAAGCGCTACCGCGACCTCAACGGCCAGCACCTGAGGACGCTGGGCCAGGCCGAGGTCGACAAGGAAACGGTCGACCTGCAGGTCGAGACGACACAGTCAGGCGTGCGCATCGCCCTCGCGGCCCGTACCCGGCTGCTGCGCAACGGCGAGGTCGCCGAGGCCGATCGCAGGTTGGTCGAGGAGCCCGGCTTTGTGGCCCACCAGCTCAGCTTCCAGCTGGCACAGGGACAACCGGCGACCGTGGAGAAGGTCATCGCCCTCTACACCTCCCGGGACCGGGCAATCGCCGAGAGCCGGCACGACGCGCGGCTGGCGGTGGCGCGCGCCGACGGCTTCGCGGGGTTACTCGCCCGCCACGAGGGCGCTTGGCGCACCGCCTGGAGCCGATTCGACATCGAGATGGACAGCGCTAACGAGTGGACCGAGACGGTCCTGCACCTGCATATCTTCCACCTGCTGCAGACCGTCTCACCGCATTCGGCTCACCTGGATGTCGGGGTGCCCGCACGCGGCTGGCACGGGGAGGCCTACCGGGGTCATATCTTCTGGGACGAGTTGTTCATCTTCCCGTTTTTCAATCTCCAGCGTCCGTCGCTGGCCGGCACGTTGCTGGAGTACCGGCACGCTCGGATCGGGGAGGCCCGGGCAGCAGCGCAGGCGGCGGGGTTCGCCGGCGCGATGTTCCCGTGGCAGAGCGGCTCCAACGGGCGGGAGGAGACCCAGCAGCTGCACCTCAACCCGAAGTCCGGGCGCTGGCTGCCTGACCGCTCGCACCTGCAGCGTCACGTCAACATCGCGATCGCGTACAACGTCTGGCAGCACTACATGGTCACCGGCAGCACCAGATTCCTGCGCTTCTCCGGCGCCGAGCTGATGATCGAGATCGCCCGGTTCTGGTCCAGCATTACCAGCTACGACCCCGACCAGGACCGCTACGAGATCCACGGCGTGATGGGGCCGGACGAGTACCACGAGGGCTACCCAGACTCCGACGAGGAGGGCCTGCGCAACAACACTTATACGAACGTGATGGTGGTCTGGGTGCTGCAGCGGGCGTTGCAGGCCCTGGAGGAGCTGCCGCCGCACTACCGTCAGGAGGTGAGCGCGGAGCTGACGATCTGCGACGAGGAGCTGGACCGGTGGCGCGACATCACCCGGAAGATGAAGATCGTCTTCCACGCCGACGGGGTGCTGACCCAGTTCGAGGGCTACGAGCAGCTGCCCGAATTCGACTGGGAGGGCTACCGGGCGAAGTACGGCAACATCCAGCGGCTGGACCGGGTACTCGAGGCCGAAGGCGACAGCACCGACCGGTACAAGGTGTCCAAGCAAGCCGACGTGCTGATGCTGCTGTTCCTGCTGTCGCGGCACGAACTGCGCCGGCTGCTGGCCGATCTCGGCTATGACGTCAGCGACGAGCAGCTGGCCCGGACCGTTGACTACTACCTGGAGCGCACCTCGCACGGCTCGACTCTCAGCGCCGTGGTGAGCGCGTGGGTCCTGTCGCGGTACCACCCGAACGAGGCGTGGCGGTTGCTGCTGCAGGCGTTGGACAGCGACGTCGCCGACGTCCAGGGCGGAACCACCGCTGAGGGCATTCACCTGGGAGCGATGGCCGGCACGGTCGACATCGTGCTGCGGTGCCTGACTGGACTGCGGGCTCGTGAACGGGTGCTGCGGTTCGACCCAGCCCTGCCGCCGCAGATCAAGCAGCTGCGCTTCAGCGTCCACTACCGGGGCCACCGCGTGGAGGCCGCTTTTACCGAGGACCGCCTGGAGCTCAGCTCACGCCCGGGCCCCGCAGCACCCATCACCGTCCTGGTCCGCGACCAGACCGTCGAGCTGCACCCGGGCGAGCAGCACGCATTCTCGCTGGAGCAGCCCCGGGCGTGACCGGCGCGAGTGGTGCTGGCAGTCAGGCTGAGGCGATTGCTCGGACAGCCTCGTCCACTGGCGTGTCGCCACTCACCAGTTCCAACGTCATCCCGGCCGCGCGGGTGTCCAGCAGCGTCAGGAGCACCGCCGCCACATCATCCCGCGGCACCATGCCACGGCCGGTATGCACGGCTAGCCGGACCCGCCCGGTGCCAGGCTCGTCGGTCAGCCGCCCTGGTCGCAGGATCGTCCAGTCCAGGGCAGCCCGCGAGGCGAGGTCCGCATCGGCGGCGCCTTTGGCTCGCAGGTAGGCGGCGAACACCGGATCCGCACCCGGCGGCGGCTCTTGGCCGGCGCCCATCGCTGAGATCATCAGATACCGGCGGATCCCCACCCGCTCGGTAGCATCGGCACATAAGACGGCGGCATTGCGGTCTACTGTCTCCTTGCGCGCCGCCCCGCTGCCTGGCCCGGCCCCGGCTGCGAACACCACCGCATCCGCGCCGTCCAGGTGACTGGCGAGCTCGTCGACCGATACCGACTCCAGGTCGCACACGGCCGGATCGGCTCCGACCGCGCTGAGATCCTCCGCTTGCGCCGGATTGCGGATACGGCCTACGGCACTGTCACCGCGTTGGGTGAGCAGTTTCT
>DASQVU010000058.1:0-2353 GCA_035640615.1 Pseudonocardiaceae bacterium | reverse complement strand
GACGCCCCCGCCACCAACCACCCGCCGGCAGGAGACCCTAGCGTGCGGGGAGCGGCTGAGATACAGCGTCCCCGCACGGGGTATAGCGACACACCGTGCATGCGGCCGCGACACACCGTGCGAGGGAGCACGACACACCGTGCGGGGAAGGACGATACACACGTACCAGAGCACGACACGCCAAAGAAGGGGCGGTGGCTTTGGTTTGCGGCCAGTGCCCGCTGGGTATCCGTCGCTTGCCCCAAAACCGATCGACCGCTTAGGACGGTGTTGGAGATGGCGGACACCCGACGACTTCCGAAGCCGGTCGCGCACGAGTGGGACTGGCAGCTCAAAGGCTCATGCCAGGGACTGAACAGCAGCATCTTCTTCCATCCTGATGGGGAACGAGGTTCAGCGCGATCTCGCCGCGCCGACCGCGCCAAGGCCATCTGCCAGCGCTGTCCCGTGCTGGAACAATGCCGCCGCTACGCGCTGGCGGCACGCGAGCCTTACGGAGTGTGGGGTGGCTTGACCGAAGAAGAACGCCGGGAACTGTGGACTGGGCAACGCACGCTGCTCGTGGGCTGACTCTCACACGAATCGGGTCCCGGGCATCCCGCAGACCGGAGGGCAATCACCGCTGAGACCATGAGCCCTGAACGGAGGGCCACATGGAGCAGGTGGTGATCGTCGGTGCAGGGCTGGGTGGGGTGCGAACCGCTGAGTCCTTGCGCGCCGAAGGATTTGCCGGCCGGATCACTCTCGTCGGGGACGAACCGCATCAACCCTACGACCGGCCACCGCTGTCAAAGCAAGTTCTTGCGGGTACCTGGTCCGAAGAGCGGGCTTTGCTGCACCGCGGCGACCTGGCTGAGCTCGATGTCTCAGTACACCTGGGCAGATCGGCGATCGGCGTCGATTCCGCCGCCGTGCACCTCGACGACGGCAGCCAGCTTCCCTACCACGCGCTAGTCGTGGCGACCGGCGTCCGGCCGCGGCGGCTCCCCGGCCAGCCCGATCATCCCGACCTCCACGTCCTGCGCACCCTGGATGATTGCCGGGCTCTACGAGATTCGATGTCCCGGGCGCGTTCCCTTCTCGTGGTTGGCGCCGGGTTCATAGGTGCCGAGGTCGCGGCGACCGCACGCATGGCGGGCCTCGAGGTGACCATGCTCGAAGCACTGCCAGTGCCGTTCGCCCGCGCGCTCGGCGAGCAGATGGGCCAGCTATGCGCTCAGCTGCAGACCGATCACGGGGTTACCGTGCGCTGTGGAGTACCGCTGGTGGGTTTCGCCGACAACGACAGTGGCGTCACCGCTCAACTGGCCGATGGCACTATGGTGCGGGCTGACTGCGGTGTAGTCGGTATCGGCACCGTGATCGATGACGGGTGGCTGGCCGGGCTTGAGATACCCACCGCGGCGGGGCTGCTGTGCGATACCGCCGGTCTGGTCGAGGGCACCAGCAACGTCTATGCAGTGGGTGACATCGCCGCCTGGCTGAACCCCCCAGTCGGCGACCGGCCACGGATAGAGCACTGGACCTCTGCCACGGAACAGGCCGCGGTCGTCTCGCAGCGGCTAGCCGGCAAGGCGATCACCCGACAAGCGGACATCGTGCCGTACTTCTGGTCTGACCAGTACGGGCTGACCTTGCAACTGATCGGGCGCTGCGATCTGGCGACCTCCGTCGAGGTGCTGCACGATCCCGGAGCGGTCAAAGGCACCGTGGCGGGCTACTTCGCTGGCGATCACCTCGTCGCCGTGCTGGCGTTTCACGCCCCTCGGTTACTCAATCGCTACCGCCGGATGGTCGCAGCCGGCGCCAGCCGGCACGAAGTCTGGTCAGCGGCGGCCGAACTCGCCTCCCGCTAGCCGCAGCGCGCCGGTCGTTTTGCGCTCTCGGCCAACAGCGCCCAATCCCAGCAGTGCCGCCACGTTGAACCAACCGCTCAGTTCGCCGGTTTGCAATGGGTTCCCTCGGACGGTAACTGCAGATCGGCGATGTAATCGATTCCGGCGCGGTCGACGCAGCTATCGCCTTGCAAGAAGGCGGTGTGCTGGGTGCCTTCATAGGTCAGCAGGCGCGCGTTGATGTCCTTGGCGAGATTGACCCCGGCCTGGTAGGGCGTGGCCGGGTCCTGCGTTGTGGAGATCACCATCACGGTAGGTAGCCCAGGGGCCTTCGGAACGTGCGGTCCGCCGGTCGGGGGTACGGGCCAGAAGGCACAGTTGTCGAGGGCCGGCGACGGTGGTTCTCCGGTGTCCAGGAAAGGCGCGACCTTCCGGTATTGGGCATCGACGTCGCGGGCCACATTGCGGTCCTTGATCGGCGGGTTGTCGACGCACAGGACGGACTGGAAGACATCCAT
>DASQVU010000057.1:0-6402 GCA_035640615.1 Pseudonocardiaceae bacterium | reverse complement strand
ATAAGTCTCCATGTCGGGCGGAGCGGGCTGCTGCGCCTGGCGAGCGGAACGGGCTGCTGCGGCCGCGCGGTGCGGTAACGCGGGAACGGCTACAGGCGCTCGGCCGACCGGCGCGGCGGGCACGCCGGTCGGCCTAGCGGGCCATACGTTGCCACCAGCGAACCGCCGCCAGGCGCCTAACCAGCTGCGCCTGCTGGGCGCGGCGCCGATCGTCAGGGATTTGATCTCTAGCGATTACTTCCTGTAACAACATGGTGGTGCGCTCCTTCAACGTCCTCGCGATCAACGGGGCGTACCGGTGATCAACACCGGTACGCAACACGGCCAACCGGCCGGGTTTGGTAGTCGTTGTGGGCCAGCCGGAGCCCGGGTTGGGGCCTCTCGAAGAGACCCCAACCCTCAGGCGGCGGTTTCCTGCGCGGCGCGCTTGCGCTCCGCGCGTTCCCGCTCTGCGCGTTCCCGCTCCAGCGCGGCCTTGCTCGGCCGGCCCCGCGGGCGCTTGCGCGGGATCACGACACCGTGCTCGAAGATCTCGCCACCCCAGACCCCCCAGGGCTCCTGTCGGGACAACGCGCTGTCCAGACAGGCCAGCCGGATCGGGCAATCAGTACACAACTGCTTGGCTCGTTCAAGCTCAGCGGGTGACTCGGCGAACCAAAGGTCCGGATCATGATATGAGCGGCACGGCAAGGTATCCGGCCCGGCAGGTACGGCATCAAGCAGGAGGGCCAGCTGTGCCCCACCCAGTAGGTCGGGCAACGCTACGCCGTCGGACGGGACGGTCGCGGTCAACACTTGTCTCTCCTCCTCGGTGGTGGTGCCGGTGAAACAAGCCGGTACCGGGCCGCCGCGGGATGAGAACCTCGCAAGACAGCGAGGCCGCGGATCCCGCTGCGGGGTCCGCGGCCTTCAAGAGCCGGATACTGCTGGCTCGAGAATCAAGGCTCCGATGCGGACCTTTGCAAGCGGTCGGTAACCGGCAGATCACTGCCAGTCGGGTTGATGAGGACGGGGTGGAAGGGACGCTCAGCGAGCAGCCAGCGCGCGCCGCCATACGGCGCGGTCCGCAGGCGCTTGGACTGAATCCCCCCAAGCACAGCGAGGGGCCCGAAGTGCGGGAAGCAGCGGGCTCCGGTGGTCATGTTCATCACCATCGAAACTCCTCCTTCCCACTCAGGCCCACCACGCAGTAGCTGGGCGATCCACCCTGGCCAGCCGCATACAACGACCGCTTCCAGGAGATAGGAGCGAGGGTAGGGCTCTGGTGATACACCAGCAACCGAATTATTTCGGGATTTCTTGGGCACGTCCGGGTGGCCGGGCGCTGACTTCCCGCATCTGGCGAGCATGGGTCTGGAGGCCGTGCAGGAACCGGCTGCGCTGCCGAAAGGGTTTCCCGCCTGGACTGCGAGACAGCGCCCAGGACAGCGCAAGCCAGCGGCGAGCTCGGGTGACTCCGACGTACAGCAAGCGGCGCTCTTCTTCCAGCGCAGCCGGGTCACCGTCGGCGTATTGAATGGGCAGTGTCCCGTCGGCAAGCCCGACCAAAAACACTGCGTCCCACTCCAGACCCTTGGCCGAGTGCAGCGAAGCCAACGTCACGCCCTGTACCGCGGGAGGATGCGCAGCCTCGGCGCGCGCGTCGAGCTCAGCGACAAGCCGGCCAAGGTCGGCATCGGGGAGGTTGGTGGCCAAATCGTCAGCCAGCGCCGCAAGTGCGCGCAGCGACTCCCAGCGAGATCGAGCGGCGCTGCCCGCTGGATGATCCGCGGTCAGCCCCTGCCGAGCCAGTACCGCCCGCACGGTGGCGCCCAACTCGGTGCCGGTAGCTCCGGCGCCTGTGCTGGCCGCGGCCCGCAGCACCCGGATGGCGTTGCGCACCTCCGGACGGTGGAAGAAACGCTCTCCACCGCGGATTTGAAAGGGAATCCCTAACGCGTCCAGGGCCTGCTCGTACACCTCAGACTGGGCATTGACCCGGTAGAGCACGGCAATCTGAGCAGCGGGAACGCCGTCGCGCAGCAACTGCTCGATCGCCGCCGCCACGGCGCTGGCCTCCGCGGGTTCGTCGTCATGCTCGGTGAACGTCGGCTCCGGACCGGCCGGCTGCTGGCCCTCTAACGGCAGCCGCGCACCGGCCGGGCAGCTGCGGGCACCGGAGATTACCCGATTCGCCAGGGACACCACTTGCGGTGTGGAGCGGTAGTCGCGGTGCAGCCGTACCGTCACCGCTTCGGGAAACCGCCTGCTGAACTGCAGGAGGAACCCGGGAGTCGCCCCGGCGAAGGAGTAGATGGTCTGGTTGACGTCGCCGACCACGGTGAGGTCGTCACGGCCGCCCAGCCACGCGTCCAGCACCCGCTGCTGCAACGGGGTGACATCCTGATATTCGTCGATGACGAAGCAGCGGTAACGCTCCCGGAACTCCTGCGCCACCTCCGGTTGCCCCTCCACCGCGGCTGCCGTGTGCAGCAGGATGTCATCGAAGTCCAGGACCCGGTTCCGGTTCTTGAGCTCCTCGTATCCGGCGTAGACCGCCGCGACCTGTGTGGCCGGCGCCGGTGCGGCCCGCCGGGCCGCGGCCACCGCAGCGGGATAGTCCGCCGGGCTGACCAGGCTCGCCTTCGCCCATTCGATCTCACCAGCGAAGTCGCGGACATCGTCGGCGGCGGTGCTCGCGCCGGCTCGCTGCGCGGCCTGGCTCACCAGCCGTGGCTTGTGCTCCAGCAGCGGCCACGGTTCGTCACCGACCACGCGGGGCCAGAAGTAGCGCAGCTGGCGCAGCGCAGCGGCATGGAAGGTGCGAGCCTGCACGCCGCCCACCGCCAGCGCGCGCAGCCGGGTGCGCAACTCGCCGGCCGCGCGGGCGGTGAACGTCACGGCAAGAACCTGCCCTGGCGCGACATGTCCAGCACGGACGAGCTGGGCGATCCGCCGGGTGACGGTGCGGGTCTTGCCAGTGCCTGCTCCGGCCAGCACGCAAACCGGCCCCCGTGGCGCGCACACCGCGGCGCGCTGCTCATCGTCAAGACCGTCGAGCGGATCCCGGGGACAGCCCACGCTGGGCATCTTCCCAGAATCGCCCGGCTCTCAGGCTGGGAACATCGCGCACGGTTTCGGTGTTGATGCTTACCGTGAAGGATCTGACGATGTACTCAACGGTGTGGTGCGGATACTGCCGGCGGCTCAAAGCGCAGCTGGAGCGTGCGGGCATCGCCTTCCGGGAAGTGGACATCGAACACGACGCCACGGCCGCATCGTTCGTCGCTGGCGTCAACGGCGGCAATCACACAGTGCCCACCGTACTGCTGCCGGACGGTTCAGTACTGACGAACCCCACCATCGATCAGATCATCGGGGCCGCTCCCGCCTAACCCCCTAGCTGCAACCTGCCAAAAAGCCACCACGAAGCGTTATGATGTGGCGTGCTTGTTCGGTAGGCGGCTGACGGCGGGGGCGGTGTGCCAGTGAAGATCAGCGACCGAAAAAGGTGGGAGCGAGAGCTCACTGAGCACATGCGGCGCCATGCCGCCGACCTCAAGGCTTCACCGCCGAAACGAACTCAGGCCGGCATGTGGATGACCGCCCCGAGGCTCATCCTCTGGACGCTCATGGTCGTGATCATGACTAGCGCAGGCTGGGCGATCGGCCTTTACAGTTTCTGATCGGTCAGGTTCTGATCGGTCAGGGCAGTTCCACACCACCTAGGGCGGCTAGCGGATCAGCCAGTCGCTTCGCGTCGCCTACCACGACACCGGTGAAGCGGCTGGGTGCGAAGAAATGCGCCGCCGCCTCGCCGACCTGTGCCGCTGTGACGGCACGTAGCCGGCTGGCGTGGGTGAGCAGCCAATCGAGGTCCAGGCCGCGGGTAGCCAGGGTGACCAGCTGGCCGGCCAGGCCACGCTGGGATGCGGTGTTGATGGTCAGCGATCCGATCGCGTAGTGCCGGGCGTTGTCTACCTCCGCCTCGTCCGGAGGTACAACAGTCATCCGGCCCAGCTCGTAACGCGTTTCCAGCAGCGCGGCCGCGGTGACCTCGCTTGCCGTGTCGGCATCTGCGACCAAGGTGCCCCCGGACGGCGTGAACTCAAGGCCGCAGTGCGCGCTGTAGGTGTACCCCTTGTTCTCGCGAATGTTCTCCACCCAGCGCGACGAGAAATACCCGCCGAAGACCAGGTTCGCCAGCTGCAACGCCGGGTAACGTGCATCATCACGCGGCACCGCCTGCGCGGACAGGCGCAGCTGTGACTGCACCGCGCCGTCGCGGTGCACCAGCAGTAGGTCAGCGGGAGTGAGGGCGGGCAACGCGGCGAGCTCGACAGCCGGATGGTCTGAGCGCCACCCCGCCAGCACGGACGCGACCAGTTCTACTGCCCGGTCCGGCACGATGTCGCCCACAAGGACCAGCACGGCCCCGCGGGGCACCACCGAGCGGCGGTGCAGCGCACGCACGGCCGCCGGCGTCACCGCGGCGACGTCGTCGGGCTGTGGCCATTCCCGGGCGTACGGATGGTTGCCGTAACGGCGTCGCTGCAGCGCCTGCCGGGCGATGACCTGCGGTCTGGACCAGCTCAGCGTGAGCCGCTCCACTAGCCGGTTGCGCTCCCGAACCACCTCAGCGCTGGTGTAGTTGGCCGCGGTAAGCCCGTCGGCGAGCACATCGAGTGCCACGTCTAGCCCGCTGGCCAGGACAGATCCCGACACGGACAGGTGCTCGGGGTCCACCGTGGCCGCCAGGTCACCGCCGACGGCAGCGAGCGCCTTGTCGATAGCGAACCGGTCCCGCCGCGGTGTGCCTTGCAGCAGCGTGGCGGCCAGCAACTCGGCGCGGGCCGGGTGGGTGCGATGCGTGCCACCGAACGGAATCCTCAGCCGCAGCTCGACCATCGGCACTGCGGGCCGTCGCACCGCGAGCACTCGCAGGCCGTTGTCCAGCACGGTATCCGCGGCCGGCGGTGCGGTGGGGTTGCGCGTGGGTCCCAGCGGCGGCAACGGACGCGGCCCCAGCTCAGTCCGGCCGATCTGCTCGGCACTGCGGTAGCCCATCACAGTTCCTCTTGCTTGGCCGGTTCGACGATCAGTACCGCCCGGGAGTCCGGCCGCAGCTGACTGGCCGCCTTCGCGACCTGCTCAGCGGTCATTCCCGCCACCAGAGCCGGCATTTCAGTGATCAGCTCGGCGCGCCCGTGCAGCAGCTCGAAGGCGCCGATGGCCATCGTCCGGCTCACCACCCGGTCGTACTCACGGAACAGCGTGGCAGCCCACCGGGCGGTGATTCGGGCCAACTCTTCAGGGTCCGGACCGTCCGCGGCGAGTTGGGCGATCTCGTCATCGGTGGCGGCGAGCACCGCGTCGACGTCCACGCTGGCCGGATGGACCGCCGTGATGATGAAGGTGTCCGGGTCGCGGGCATCCAGCGGCGCACCGAACACGCCACACCCCACACCGACCTCGGTGACCAGCGCGTCGGTGTGCACGAGACGCTGCTCGAGACGGGAGGAGTCACCGTCAGATAACACTGCAGCAACGACCTCGTAGGCGAGGTAGTCCTCGAAGCCGGCGGCTGGATCGGGCATGCGGTACCCGAGTGCCAAGGCGGGCAACGGCGCATGCAAGTCGGTATAGCGGTGCCGGCGTTCGCCTTCCGGTGGTGGCTCGCCGAAGGACGGCCGCAGCGGTACCGGCCGAGCGGGCACGTCACCGAAGTGCCGCTGCACCAACTCGAGGGCTGCGTCCACGGTGAAATCCCCGGATAGCGTGAGCACCGCGTTGCCCGGGGCGTAATAGACGTCGAAAAATGCCGCGCAGTCATCCAGGGTGGCCGCTTCGAGTTCGGAGAAATCGCCGTAGCCGTTGTGCGTATTGGGAAAAGTGTCGTAGAGCACCGGCGGAAGCGTGATCCAAGGAAACCCGCCGTAGGGCCGGTTCAGCACGTTGAGCCGGATTTCTTCCTTGACCACGTCAACCTGGTTGCGCAGGTTCTCCGCGGTGAGCCGGGGGGCCCGCATCCGGTCGGCCTCGATGAACAGCGCGCGCTCCAGCGCGGCCGAGGGCATGACCTCGAAGTAGTTGGTGTAGTCGGGGTGGGTGGAGCCGTTGAACGTGCCACCCGAAGACTGCACGTAGCGGAAGTGTGCCAGCTTCTCCAAACTCTCGCTGCCCTGAAACATCAGATGCTCGAATAGGTGCGCGAATCCGGTGCGGCCCTGCGGCTCGGAGCGGAATCCGACGTCGTAGTGCAGCCCGACAGCGACCACCGGAGCAGATCGATCCGGGCTGAGCACAACCCGCAGCCCGTTGGACAGGGTTTCGCGGCGCAGCTCAACGGTGGGCGAGGGGATGCGGCTCATGGGTCCACCCTACGGTGGGTGGGCGTCCAGCCGCCGCGCAACCGCCATGCCA
>DASQVU010000056.1:0-8967 GCA_035640615.1 Pseudonocardiaceae bacterium | reverse complement strand
CTGCGCTCTGGATCGGTGACGCCTTGTCCCCGCGCGAAGGCGAAAGCTCCGTGTAATACGTCACCGGCGCCCAGGGTGTCGCAGACGGTGATCGACGGGACCTCGATGGCGCCGCTGGCCTCCCGAGTCCGCCAGCGAACCGGCGCGCCGCCGGCGGTCATGGCCACCAGGCGGGCGCCTGCGGCCAGCGCCTCTGCGGCCACCGCGTCGAATTCATCCGGTAAGCCGTCGAAACTGGCCGAGCACACCATGGCGTCGGCCAGCGGCACCAGTTCGGCGTAAACCGGTTTGGAGCTACCGCCGTCCAGCACCACCGGTATTCCAGCAGCGTGGGCGGCCCGCGCGACAGCCACCGCCAGCTCCGGGTAATGACCATCGAGCAGGACGACGTCGACATCGGAGAGTAGGGCCGGCAGGTCGGCGGGTACCGCGACCACCAGGTCCTCGGCGTTTCGGGACACCACCGACCGCTCGCCGGTGCCGTCGAGCACGGTGATCGCCGAGATACTCAAGTCCGCGCCGCCTGCCCAGGCATCTACGGTGTGCACTCCGGCGCCGTGCAGGTCGGCCGCGACCAACCGGCCGATCGGGCCGGGACCCAGCGCGGAGAGCAGCGTGGCGTACCCGCCCAGCGCGCTGAACGTCACCGCGGCCGCCGCGGCTGGCCCACCGGCAGCGAGGTCACTGCGCCGCGCGACCACCTTCTCATCCACCTCGGGGCGCCGATGCACCCGCTGCACCAGATCCAGCGTCGCGAGTCCCACAAACAACCCCCGCACCTGCACCACGGTATCGCCGCGCGCATCCGGCACCGGCGGGCTGAGTAACGTTGGAGAGTGCAGTTCGTGGCGCGGCAGTACGAGCGCGCTCACGCTCGGCCCGCAGGACGCTGTTGCCGACGCGGTCAGCCTGCTGCCCAAGCGATCGGCGGCCGGGTTCGCAGAAGGACGCCCGCTGCCCGGGGCTGGTGAGCCGGCGCGGGTAGCCCGATACCGCTCAGCAGCCGTCAGAAGGCGTTCGTACGGTGACCGCGGCAAGCTAAACGACGTGCTGGAGAGCATCGAGCAGTTTGGCGCCACGCTGCTCATTGTCGCGGCGGTAGTGTCGGTGGCCCTGCTGTCGAACCGGATCAGCACGTGGGTGCGCGTGCCCGCCCCAGCGATCTTCCTCATCGGCGCCGCGGTGGCCTCCGATCTGGTGCCGTCGCTGCAACGGATACCGATCAGCGTGGTCGAGCAGGTCGTCACCGTCGCCTTGGTGCTCATCCTCTTCGACGGCGGTATGCATATCGGTTGGCGGCGGCTGCGCGCGTCGGTCGGCCCGGTGCTGGTGGTCGGGGTGATCGGGACCTTCCTTACCGCCGGTGCGCTGGCAGTACTAGCGCATGTGCTATTCGGCTTCCCCTGGTTGGTCGCGTTGCTGCTCGGCACCGCGCTGGCACCCACCGACCCCGCCGTGGTTTTTTCGGTGCTGGGCAGCCGCGAGGTGCGCGGCCGCGCCGGGATCATCCTTGAGGGTGAGTCCGGCGCCAATGATCCAGTGGGAATCGCGCTGCTGGTCAGCCTGGTCACGATTGGCGGTAGCGCCGGCGTCGGAGCCTTCGCCGCGGTGCTCGAAACCTTCGCCGTACAGATGGCCGTCGGTGCGGCGATCGGCGTAACCGGCGGATGGCTACTGCTGCAGGCCATGCGCCGGCTGCCGCTGCCCAGCGAGGGCCTCTACCCACTGCGCACCCTCGCCGTTGCGATCGGGCTGTACGGCGCGGCCACCGTTGCGCACGGCTCCGGGTTCCTGGCGGTATTCATCGCCGGCATCCTCATCGGCGACGTACGCGCCCCATTCAAGGGCGAAATCACGCGGTTTCACTCGTCGCTGGCCAGCCTCGCCGAGATGATCGCCTTCGTGGTACTCGGGCTGACCGTCTCGCTGAGCACCGTGACGCAGCACCGGGCCTGGCTCATCGGCCTGGTGCTGGCAGTGCTGCTCGCCTTCGTGGTGCGCCCGCTGCTGGTCGGCTCGTTGCTGCTGGCGATGCGGCTGCGCGCCGGCGAGCGGTTGTTCACGATGTGGTCCGGACTTAAGGGCGCGGTGCCCATCTTGCTCGGCGCGTTCGTGCTGTCCGCCGGTACGGCGGGCGGCATGCTCATCTATCACGTGATCTTCGTGGTGGTCGCCTTCTCGGTCATCGTGCAGGGCGGCCTGGTACCCACCGTCGCCACCTACTGCGGGGTGCCGATGCGTGAGGTGGAGCCGCGCCCCTGGTCGTTGGGAGTCCGCTTCCGGGACCCGCCGCAGGGAGTTCGGCGCTACCTGGTCGGCTCCGATGCGCCAGCCCAGGGTCGCACGATCCGCGATCTGGACCTCGGCGAAGACGTGTGGATCAGCCTTGTAGTCCGCCGGGGCCGGCCGGTGCAGGTCCGTGCCGACACCGTGCTGCACTCCGGGGATGAGGTCGTCGTCCTCATCGACCCGGACAGCGAGCGCGACCCCACCCCGATCTTCACCGGCCCGGCAAGCGGGCTGGATTGATCATCCGATCCGGCCACGCCGAACCCGTTGGGCCGCCAAGCGACGAGCCCGGTGGTGTCGAATGCGACGAGGCGGGAGCTCCCAGAACCATGCCCCAGCGACGGCGATCGAGCTCTTTCCCTGGCCACCGGACGGCGTCGTCGAGCGGCGCGCCAGGACCCGGCCCTCCAACCACGCCGATCCATGTAAGGGCCCCCATTAGGCCGATCGGCCGTGCTCCGGCGCGATTCGATTCGACAGCACATCGCACACCCGTAGAATCGATCGAATCCCGGCCCGCGAGGAGTGTGACGAGCTCGGTGCCTGCCGCATCGACGCCTGGCTGTAGTAGGTGGCCGGGCTCCTGGCCCGGCTGCCACACTCACCGCTTGGCTACGACGGCTTTGTGACGGCGCCGTGATGGACGTTCTGCGCAGCATCTGGGGTCTGTTCGGGCCCTTCTGGGGCCTTTTTGCGCTGCTGGCTTTGACCGCGGGCACCTTCGTCTTCGTCGCAGCTGAGTTCGCCCTCACCACGGTGGAACGCAGCACTGTCGACGCGCACGTGCGGCAGGTCGGTGATCGCCGAGCTCGCCAGGTGCAACACGCCCGCAGCACGTTGTCATTCCAGCTCTCCGGGGCACAGGTGGGTATCACAATCACCACACTGCTCACCGGGTACGTCGCCCAGCCCGCCATCGTGGAGCTGATCCGCCCCAGCGTGCAGGCCATTGGGCTGCCCGCGAGCACCGTCGGAGGGATATCGCTCGGTCTCGGGTTGGCCCTGGCCACAACCCTATCGATGGTCTTCGGTGAGCTGGTCGCGCAGAACCTGGCCATCTCCCGGCCGCTACAAACCGCCCGGCAGGTCGCTGGCGCAGTCAATGCATTCTCCGTTGCGTTCCGATGGCTGATTGCTGCCCTGAACGGAACCGCCAACTGGATCGTCCGGCGGCTAGGTATCGAACCAGCGGTGGACTTGCGCTCGGCTCGCTCCCCCCAGGAGCTCGGTTCCCTGGTGCGCAGCAGCGCCCAGCACGGCACGTTGGACGAGGGGACCGCGACGCTGCTCGATCGTTCGCTGCGCTTTGGCGAGCGCACCGCGGAAGAGTTGATGACGCCCCGGGTGCGGGTGCAGGCGTTGCGCGCGGACGCGCCGGTGCTCGCCTTGGTGGATACCGCGCGCCACACCGGATTTTCCCGCTTCCCGGTTTATGGCAGTGACCTCGACGACGTGCGGGGCGTAGTACACGTCAAGCAGGCTTTCGCCGTGCCGGCTAGCCAACGGGCCACTACCCAGGTCGGCACGCTGGCCAGACCGGTGCCGACCGTGCCGAGTTCGCTGGACGGCGACGCGCTGCTCGACCGGCTCCGCGGCCAGGGCCTGCAAGTCGCGATCGTGGTCGACGAGTACGGCGGGACTGCCGGTATCGTCACGCTGGAAGACTTGGTGGAGGAAATAGTCGGTGACGTCCGTGACGAGCACGACCGGCTAGAGGTCTCCCGGGTGCAGCCCCTGGACGAGCGGAGCTGGCTCATCTCCGGGCTGCTCCGAGCAGATGAAGTGGCCGACGCGGTCGGGTTCGTGATGCCCGAAGGTGACTACGAAACCGTGGCCGGGCTGGTGCTGGAACGGTTGGGTCGGATCCCGACTGTCGGCGACGAGGTTGAGCTGCCCGGGTGGCGGCTGACCGTCACGCGCATGGACCGCCGCCGTATTGCGGAGCTGCGGCTTACTCAGACCGCGCTCGCCGAGCAGGTGATCCCGTGACCGCTGCCGCGCTGCTGGTTGCGCTGTTTCTGCTGGGCGCCAACGCATTCTTCGTCGGCGCCGAGTTCGCCCTGATCAGTGCCCGGCGGGAACGGTTGGAGGCGATGGCCAGGCGCGGGGTGGTGCGGGCCCGCACGGTGATCAGAGCTGGCGAGAAGCTGCCGCTGATGCTGGCCGCGGCACAGCTGGGCATCACGATCAGCTCATTGGGCCTTGGTTCTCTCGGTGAACCCGCGGTCGCTCACCACCTGGAGTGGTTGACCGGTTCGTTCGGCGTACCCGAGGCGGTGGTGCACACGGTCGCCTTCATCGTCGCGCTGGGCATCGTCACCGTGGCGCACATCCTGCTCGGCGAGATGGTGCCGAAGAACATCGCTATCGCGGGTCCTGAACGTACCGCGCTGTGGATGGTGCCACCGCTGCTCGCGTTCATGCGGGTGACCCGACCCGTCATCGCGCTGTTCAGCCAGAGCGCGCGGCTGGTGCTGCGGCTATTCGGTGTGCAGGCCCGCAACGAGCTGGAGAGCGCTTACAGCCCCGACGAGCTGGCCAACCTGATTGCTGACTCCAGCCGGGAAGGCCTGCTTGATAGCCAGGAGCACCGGAGGCTGACGCAGACGTTGTCCACCAGGGAGCGGACCGTCGCCGATGTGCTGGTCCCAATCTGCGAGCTGACCACCGTTCCCGCCACACCAACGTTAGGCGATATCGAAGGAGCAGTGGCAGAGACTGGTTTCTCCCGGTTCCCGCTGTGCCGCCGAGAACCGGGCACCGACGGGCAACTGGTCGGATATCTGCACGTCAAAGACGTCCTGGAGCTGCTCGGCTGCCCGCCGGACACGCCGGTGCCGCGCAGCAGCGCCCGACCACTTCCCGAGGTGCCGGCAACCGCCAAGTTAGGCGAGGCGTTGGCCTTGCTGCGCCGGTCCAGCAGCCACCTCGCTAGAGTCGTGGGCCCCGACGGCAACACCACCAAGGGCGTCGTTGCGCTGGAAGACCTGGTGGAGGAATACGTGGGTACTGTCCGTGACGCCACCCACGTTCCCTGAGGGTCGCGTAGCCGCAGAACCTGTCGGCGATGCCGCGCAGCGCGCGAGTTCACCCTTTCCGACTTCACCCGGTGGCCGCGGCTGCGAGTCGTTAGGAGTTAAAAGCCTCGACCGGGGGGCAGGAACACAGGAGGTTGCGATCTCCGTAGGCCTGGTCGATCCGCCGCACGGCGGGCCAGACCTTGGGGGCCGATCGACCAAGGGGGTAAGCAGCAAGTTCCCGGCTGTAAGGGTGATCCCACTTGTCGAGCACGCAACTGGCGGTGTGCGGTGCGGACCGCAGCGGGTTGTCCTCGGCGGGCCACTCCCCCTCGGCAACCCGGTCGATCTCATCCCGGATCGCGATCATTGCGTCGCAAAAGCGGTCCAGCTCGGCGAGGCTTTCACTCTCGGTAGGTTCCACCATCAAAGTCCCGGCGACCGGGAACGACATGGTCGGGGCGTGCAGGCCATAGTCGGCCAGCCGCTTGGCGACGTCGTCGACGGTGATTCCGGTGGCCTTGGTGATCGCCCGTAGATCGAGGATGCATTCATGGGCGACCAGCCCGTTGCTACCGGCGTAGAGCACCGGGAAGTAGCGCTCAAGACGCCGCGCCACATAGTTGGCGGCGGCCACCGCGGTCAGAGTGGCCCGGCGCAGGCCGTCAGCACCCATCATCCGGATATAGGCCCAGCTGATCGGCAGTATCGAGGCGCTTCCCCACGGTGCGGCGGTCACTGGGCCCACCACGGCGTCGGGGTCGGTCGCCGGGTGCCCCGGCAGGAAGGGTGCCAGGTGGGCGCGCACGCCGATCGGTCCAACTCCCGGGCCGCCGCCGCCGTGCGGGATGCAAAAAGTCTTGTGCAGGTTGAGATGGCTGACATCGGCACCGAAGCGGCCCGGTCGGACCAGACCGAGTAGCGCGTTGAGGTTGGCCCCGTCGACATAGACCTGCCCGCCGGCCTCGTGCACCAGCTCGCACACCTGCACCACAGCGGGCTCATACACCCCATGCGTGGACGGGTAGGTGATCATAATGGCAGCCAGACTAGAACCGTGCTCAGCGATCTTTGCACGGAGATCCACGAGGTCGATGTCGCCGTTACCATCGCAGCCGACGACCACAACGCGCATCCCAGCCATCACTGCCGACGCCGCGTTGGTGCCGTGCGCGCTGGAGGGGATGAGGCAGACGTCGCGGCCAGCCTCCCCTCGACTGCGGTGATAGGCGCGGATGGCCAGTAGACCGGCGAACTCGCCCTGGCTGCCCGCGTTGGGCGCCATGCTGACCGCGTCATAACCGGTGAGTTCGGCCAGCCAGCGCTCCAGGTCACTGACTACCTCAAGCAGGCCGGCCGCATCCTCGCGGGCAGCGAATGGGTGCAGCTGCGCGAATTGCGGCCAGCTGATCGGCTCCATCTCCGCCGTGGCGTTGAGCTTCATCGTGCAGGAACCCAGCGGGATCATGCTGCGATCCAGCGCCAGATCCTTGTCCGCAAGCGCGCGCATATACCGCAGCAGGGCCGTTTCGCTGTGGTGGTCAGAAAAAACCGGATGGGTCAGGAAGGGTGAGCTCCGCCGCAACGCGACCGGAAGGGCATCCGGGATCTCCCGGTCCAAAATATCTGGATCGGCCGTGGGCACGCCGAAGGCGGCCCACACCACCCGCAGGTGCTGCCGTGTTGTGGTCTCCGCGCAGCTGATCCCGACGTGATCGGCATCGGCCAGCCGCAGGTCCACGCCAGCCGCCCGAGCGGCCCGCACCACCTCGGCGGCCCGGCCAGGCACCCTGGCCAGCACCGTGTCGAAAAACGCTTCGGGCGCCACCTCGACGCCGCCACCTCGCAGCCCCGCGGCGAGCACCGCAGCCATCCGGTGCACCCGGTAAGCGATGTCGCGCAGCCCGTCAGGTCCGTGATAGACGGCGTACATCGAAGCCATCACAGCCAGCAGCACCTGCGCCGTGCAGATGTTGCTGGTGGCCTTCTCCCGGCGGATGTGCTGCTCGCGGGTCTGCAACGCCAAGCGCAACGCCGGTGCCCCATCGGCGTCGCGGGACACGCCCACCAACCGGCCGGGCAGCTGGCGCTCCAAGCCAGCTCGGACGGCCAGGTATGCGGCATGCGGGCCGCCGAAGCCCATCGGCACTCCGAAGCGCTGGGTAGAGCCGATCACCACGTCAGCGCCGATCTCCCCCGGTGGCACCAGCAGCGTCAAGGCCAGCAAGTCGGCCGCGACTGCCACTGCAGTGCCGCGCCGGTGCGCCTCCTCAAGAAGCGCTGCGTAGTCGCGCACCATCCCGGACAGGCCCGGGTAGGAGACCAATACGCCGAAGAAGTCGCGGTCGGGCAGCCCACTGGACAGATCTAGCACCTCCAGCTCGATGCCCAGCGGTTCCGCCCGGGTGGCCAGTACTGCCAGCGTCTGCGGCAGCGTGTCGGCGTCCACCAGGAAACGCGATGAGCTTCCCCGGCTCGCCCGGCGTAGCAGCGTCATCGCCTCAGCGGAGGCGGTGGCCTCATCGAGCAAGGAGGCGTTGGCCACCGGCAGGCCGGTGAGATCGCAGATCATCGTCTGGAAGTTGAGCAGCGCCTCGAGCCGGCCCTGGGAGATCTCCGGCTGGTAAGGGGTGTAAGCGGTGTACCAGGCGGGGTTTTCCAGCACCGAGCGACGGATCACCGGAGGGGTCACGGTGCCGTGATAGCCCATCCCGATCATCGGTACTCGCGGGTGGCACCGGGCGGCCCGCTCGCGCAGCTGGGCCAGCGTCTGCTCCTCGGTGGCCGCAACCGGAAGGTCGAGGACGGGGTTGTCACCGGCCAAGGCGGGCGGGAGCATCCGCTGGGCGAGCTGGTCCAGAGACTCCACGCCGATGACGTCCAGCATCCGGGCCAGATCAGCCGGGTTCGGCCCGATGTGCCGGTCCGCGAAGGGCCTGCCCTGTTCCAGTTCAGAAAGGGAGCGCCGGTCGGGAGTATCCATGTCGCGACAACCTCCGGGCCTCGCTGTCGAACCGCCGGACCCTGTGCCCGATCGGTCTTGCCCCGCTGTCATGCCCACACCCCGCCGGAACGGGGAACGAGCACCTGAAAGCTCGCCGGCATGCCGCACCGACTTTTCCCATCGGCGGATGGCTCACAGCACCGCTTCCTTCAGGCGTCTGATCCGCGTACTCCCTTTCGCCTGAGAGGTTCCGGGGAGGGCTTGCTCCGTCGGCGCCCGGACAGCTACGGCCGAGAACTCTCCCGCGCGGGGTTGGTGACTACCCCATCAGCGTACCTGTTAGAGGCAGTCTTCCAGCGTGCCGAGTCGCTGGTCTGTGAGCAGCTAGAGGCAGTGCGGCTATCAGCTGATCCTGCGGGCGCGCCGCCGCTTGGTCAGCTCATCTTCCGGAGCAGCGTCGACATGGCCGCCATCGGCACGCTCCGGGGGAAACTGGCTGATCGTTCCGGCGATTTCCTTCATCGCCCCGCTGACGGCGATGCCGAACACGCCTTGGCCGCCCTGTAACAGATCGACTACTTCCTCCGCAGAGGTGCACTCGTAGACCGTCGTGCCGTCGCTGAACAGCGTGATGCGCGCCAGGTCGCGGACCCCGCGGCGGCGCAAGTGCTCCACCGCGATGCGGATGTTCTGCAACGAGACGCCGGTATCCAACAA
>DASQVU010000055.1:0-2300 GCA_035640615.1 Pseudonocardiaceae bacterium | reverse complement strand
GATCTGGGGGGCCACCACGACGGTCAGCCCGATAATCGCGGTCGCGGTGCCCAGCGAGCGGGCGCTGGACAGCTTCGCCCGCTCGTCGGGCAGCTGGGTCATCGCCGAGGCCAACGACCCGTAGGGAATGTTCACCAGGCTGTAAGCCACGTAAAACAGCATGTACGTCGCGTAGGCGTAGACGAGAGTGGCGGCCTCCGACAGCCCACCCGGCACGCTGAAGGTCGCGACAGCCACCAGCATCAACGGCAGGCCGCCGAACAGGAAGTATGGCCGGAACCTGCCCCAGCGGGTGTTGGTCTTGTCGACCATCCAGCCGGCGAAGACGTCGGTAAAGGCGCCCCACACGCGGGCCACAAGGAAGATCGTCCCGGCCGCCGCGGCGGCGATGCCGGCGACGTCGGTGTAATAGACCAGCAGGAACATCGAGACCAGCGTGAACGTGAGGTTGTTCGCCGCGTCCCCGCCGGCGTAGCCGAGGTACTGGGCCACGCCCAACCGGACCGGCTTCGACTCCATCTCGACCGTGATGGAACTGCTCATGTCGTCCCCTCGGGAAGGCCCCCTCCCTCACTCGGCGGCTGTGGTGTCGACTGGCTGCCTGGCGCGGGAGCGGGCGGCAGCTACGATCAGCTCGACGCAGGTGTCCAGGTCAAGGGCGGTGCTGTCGATCCGCAGGTGGTACAGGTCGGGATTCTCCGGGTCGATGCCGTACGAGCGCCTGACGTACCCGATCCGCGCCCGGTCGTTGGCATCGAGGCGCCGCTCGGCGGTCTGCCGATCGATGCGCTCCAGCCGCATGGCCTGCCGGACCCGAGCCTCACGCGGCCCGTCGAGCCTCACATGCAGCACACCGGGAACCGAGCGCAGCACCACCGCACCACCACGGCCCAGCACCACGCCGCCTGCTGTGGTCGCCCGGACGAGAAACTCCTCGGTCTCCGACCGGTACCTACCCTCCTCAACATCCTGGTCCGACACCGGCGTCCCATCGGCACTAGTAACCCGGCCCAGGCCCTCGAAGTACCGGCGGATGCCGCTGCGTGGCTCCTTCGGGCTCTGGGCGTCGTACGCCGCGACGGCCTCCACCGGGACCCGCATCTGCTCGGCAACGCCGGCCAGAATCCCGCGGTCGAGAAACGGTACGCCCAGCCGCTCGGCCACGCGCGGCCCGACGACGGATCCTCCCGTCCCGTAAAGAGCGGCCACGGTCACCACCGGCGCGACGGGCGCGACCGCGAAACCCCCGGCCCCCTGCTGGTGCTCGGGCCAATGGGACGAGACGTCGCTGCTGCTCATCAATCCTTCTGTGGCCGGACGGCACAGGTCGCGGAGCCGGAAGAGGTCCTCCTCCGGCGCGCGCCGCCACACCATGGTGCCGAATATGGCGGGTGTGTGCAGCGCCGTGGCACACCGCTCCGCGGCACTAGCCATGTGAGCAAGGACTCCACCACCCTTGTGTGTTCATAAACCAAGGAGGCGAGGTACCCGTGAGACCTGTGGTGACGCTGGCAGCACTCTCCGGGGCCGGTTGCAGCGCCGTCGGACCGCGGATCGCCGAGCGACTCGGCGGCCAGTTTTCGATCGGGCGATCCCGCGTTTCGGTCGCGAAGCGACAACCCGCGCTCTGCCACTTGGTGATCGACGGGATCTCGCTCGGCGTCGAACGTCTGTGTCGTTCTGACGTGAAGGCGAGAGAATCCCTGACCCCGAGATCCCGTGCCGACGAGGGCGGTGTGAGGAGGTAAGTGTGCTGAAGGCTCGTGAGACAGCGACGCGAGACCGCAAGTCCTTGGACGGCCTCTGGCGCTTCGCGCTGGACGCCGGCGGGCGGGGCAGGCAGGAGGGATGGTGGAGGCAGCGGCTCGTTGGCGCGCGAGAGATCCCAGTCCCGGCCAGCTACAACGACCTCTTTGCGGCGGCGGAGGTGCGCAATCACGTCGGCGACGTGTGGTACCAGACCGTGGCCCGGATCCCAGAGCGGTGGCGGGGAGAGCGGATCGTGCTTCGCTTCGACGCCGCCACCCACAGCGCTGTCGTTTGGGTTGACGCCACGCAGGTGGCCGAGCACGAAGGCGGCTACACGCCCTTCGAGACGGACGTCACTGACATCGTCGGGCCGGGCGCCGAGGTCCTGATCACCGCCGTCGTGAACAACGTCCTGAGCTGGCACACCATCCCGCCGGGATACGTCGAGGAAACCGCTAGCGGCGGGCGCCGCCAACAGGTCTTCCATGACTTCTTCAACTATGCCGGCCTGCACCGTACGGTCTGGCTCTACACGACGCCTCGCTCCTACG
>DASQVU010000054.1:0-10881 GCA_035640615.1 Pseudonocardiaceae bacterium | reverse complement strand
TGAGGACGTGCGGTGGCTGGGGACCGAAGCGGGCCGGGTCCGTGCCGGGCCCGCTGATCAAAACCAGGTTGAGCGGTAACTCCCGCAGGCCGGCGATCGCGGTCTCGGTCTCCAGCACGCCGGGTGCCTCGTTGAACACCGTGCCGAGGGTCAGGTGGATGGTCTGCGACCTTGGCAGCGTGGCCAGCGCCTGGGGCAGCCGCTCGCCCGCTGCCGGCTGGCCCGGGGCCGGGCGCAGCGGCTGGATCTGGGGCTAGGCCGGCTCGCCGCCGATGCGCAGGCTCGGCGGGCAGATGTCCACGTAGAGGGTGGGCCTGCGGCTCCCCGTCGCTGCCGCGAGCTCGGGCGCCTGCCATTCCTGGCACAGCCACGCAAAGCCGGGTGCAAGCAGGTCACGCAGCGCGGCTGAGGTCAATCCCAGACTATGGGTGACCTCGCACGCGCCGGTGTGCGCCGCGGCGACCGCGCCGGCCAGTTCGGTCTTCTCGTGCACCACGATGTCGGGTTTCCACTGCTGTGCTCGCGGGATCAGCTCGACCGCGCGCTTGGCTGCCGACTTAACGAACAGCATCGGTGCCGCCAGGTGCGTCCGTTGCTCGGGTGGCCGCTGCTCCAGGTCGGGGTAGGCAGCGCGCATCCAGCCGACGACCTCGGCGGCGCTGGGTCCGACCAGCCACGGGTCGAAGCCGCGGCGATCGATTGCCGGTATCAACTCGGCGCCGGTGGCAAACACCACGTCATGGCCGGCGCTGCGGGCTTGGCGTGCCAGCGGCAGTTCGATGCCAGGCCGTCTGTTCACATGCCCGCCGGAGGCAACACCGATGAGCAGCTCTCGCCGTGCCATCCCGGTCACGTGCACGACTCACCGCAGCGGAACGAATTTCTGCAATCTGCTGATGACCAAGGAGAACGACGCCACCAACGTGTTCGACCCGCATGTCGACCAATGTTGCGTGCTCAGGTTGGACGAGCGGGCCGCGACCGCGGTCTTCGACACCCTCGGGGAGTGGCTGCGATGGCCGGGCGCCAAACGTTGCCAACACGCCGTGAGACCTTTGTGGTTGGAGTTCCAGCGCAGGTATGTCAGACTGCGCTCGTGGCACGCCACGTTTGGACGCTCATTATCGCTGAGCGCGTCGGGTAGCTAAGCACCATCACCCGGCGCGCAGACCTCTCGCATCCCGCGGGGGGTCTTTTTTGTTGGTCAGCCAGCCACTATTTGGAGCCTCGACGATGTCCCGCACTAACCCCGCCGGCACCCCCCTCGGTGACGCCTTCCACCTCTACGACACCACGCTGCGCGATGGCGCTCAGCGCGAGGGGATCTCCTACTCGGTGGCCGACAAGCTCGCCGTTGCACGGCTGCTGGACACGCTGGGCGTGGGCTTCATCGAAGGCGGCTGGCCTGGCGCGCTGCCCAAAGACACCGAGTTCTTCGACCGGGCCAGCGCCGGCGAGCTGAAACTACAGCATGCGGTGTTGGTGGCCTTCGGCTCAACCCGCCGCGCAGCGCTGACAGCCGCCAAGGACCCGCAGGTTCAGGCGCTGCTGGCATCCCGTGCGCCAGTGGTGACGGTGGTCGCCAAATCCGACCGCCGGCACGTCGAGCGGGCATTGCGGGTAGACGTCCCGCAAGCCTGCGCGATGGTCGCTGACACCGTGGCGCTGCTGGTCGGCGAGGGACGAAGGGTCTTCCTCGATGCCGAGCACTTCTTCGACGGCTACGCCTTCGACGCCGACTGCGCGCTGCGGGTACTGGAGGCTGGTGTGACCGCCGGCGCCGATGTTGTCGTGCTCTGCGACACCAACGGCGGGCAGCTGCCGTTACAGCTCGCCGAGATCGTCGCCGAGGTGGTCGCCCGTACCGGTTTCCGGGTGGGCATCCACTGCCAGGACGACACCGCCTGCGCGGTGGCCAACACGGTCGCAGCAGTGCAGGCCGGGGCGACTCATGTGCAGTGCACCGCCAACGGCTACGGCGAGCGGACAGGTAATGCGGATCTGTTCGCCGTCATCGGCAACCTTGCCACCAAGCTGGGGATGCCGGTCCTCCCGGAACACGGGATGGCCGAGTTGACCCGCGCCTCGCACGCGCTGGCCGAGATCGCCAACCTCGCTCCCGACACCCACCAGGCCTACGTTGGGAGGTCGGCCTTCGCCCACAAGGCAGGGCTGCACGCGAGCGCGATCAAGGTGGATCCGGAGTTGTACAACCACTTGAACCCCGCGGTGGTCGGCAACTCGCAGCGGGTGCTGGTGACCGAGATGGCCGGCCGGGCCAGTATCGAGCTCAAAGCAGGCGAGCTCGGCCTGGACCTGGCCGGCCGCTCGGCCGAGGTCGGTGCGATCACGGCCCGGGTGAAGGATTTGGAGTCCCGGGGGTGGTCGTTCGAAGCCGCCGACGCTTCCTTCGAGCTGCTGTTGCGCCATGAGGTCGACGAGGTGCCGCCCGCGCCGCCGTTCGCACTGGAGTCCTACCGGGTGATCGTCGATCACACCATGAACGGCACGGTGGTCGCGCAGGCGACGGTGACGGTGCACGTCGCGGGGGAGCGGGTGATCGCTACTGCGGAAGGCAACGGCCCGGTTAACGCACTCGACGGTGCACTGCGCCAGGCGCTGGGCGCGCATGTGCCCTGGCTGGACACCGTGGAGCTATCCGACTACAAGGTCCGCATCGTGCCGGGCACATCGGGCACTGATGCGGTGACGCGGGTGCTGGTGGACAGCAGCGACGGGACCGGGTCCTGGACGACCGTCGGCGTGCACAGCAATGTGGTGGAAGCTTCGTGGCTGGCCCTGCTGGATGCGATGACCTATGCCGCGCTGCGTCACCACGGGGTCGCCTGCACCGCCTGAGCCGGAGTTTAGGCCGGCCTACCTGCGGGAAACCGGTGTGCGCAGACAGCTGCCGCTGCAGGCGAGGCGCCGGTGCAGCCGTGTCGCCGAGCTGGCCTGCTCCATCAGCGATGAGTGCGACGACGGGAACGCCGACCGATGCCCAACCAACACGAGCTCGAGATCAAACACCCTGACCTACCCGAGGATGCCGAGGTGTTCGGTCAGGGTCTTGAGGACGACAGCAACTTGGGCCGAGCAAAGCTCATCGCCGGTGTGATATCGGCGGTGGTGCTGATTGGGATGCTCGTCACCTCGCTGTTCCGGGCGCCCAATGACGAGTGGACCGCCTTGCTGGCGGTGGTCACCGGTGTGCTCATTATCGTGATGAGCACTCAGCTGGCCCGCCGACGCGCCGATCGGCGGCGGCACATCAACCGATGAAAACAGCGCAGGCGCAAGCTGCCGGCCGCGTGGAGGATACGAAACGCCACTCCGGCGGCGGGGAGAGCACCCTGACTGTCGTCGTCGCGTTGACGGTCAACGCGGCGATCGCGGTGATGAAGGCTGTCGCGGGGTTGTTGACCGGATCGGCCGCCATGCTCGCCGAGGCGGCGCACTCAGTTGCAGACACCACCACGGAGGGGCTGTTGCTGGCCGCGCTGCGGCACTCGGAGCGGCCAGCCGACCGGCGGCACCCGTTCGGTTACGGCAAGGTTCGGTTTTTCTGGTCGCTAATCGCCGCGGTATCGATATTCGTGACGGGTGCCTTGTTCTCTGGATTTGAGGGCGTGCACACCATCCTCGGCTCGAGTGAGGACCAGAGCCTGGCCTGGGTGGCGTTTCTGGTCTTGGGGCTGTCGTTTCTGATGGAGGGCACGTCCTGGACGCGGGCAGTGCGCCAGATCCGCCGCGAGCAAGCCGACGAAGGCCAGCGCTTGCTCGAGTACCTTCGCCGTACCGACGATCCCACCGTCAAGACGGTGTTCCTCGAAGACACCGCGGCACTGATCGGCCTGCTGCTCGCCTTCGGCGGTGTCGGGCTGCACCTGCTCACCGGCTCAGCTTTCTGGGACGGGCTGGCCTCACTGCTTATCGGCGTCCTCCTGGCGGCGGTGGCCTACCTGCTGGGCCGCACGAACATGCAACTGCTCATCGGGCAGCAGGCCGATCGACGGCTGGTCCGCGCGGTATACGCCCGGCTCAGCGCCGCTCCAGAGGTCGAGCAGGTGGTCGATCTCCTTACCATGTTGACAGGGACGGACAAGGTGTTGCTCTGCGCCCGGGTGGACTTCGCCGATCCGCTGTCTGCCGATGAAGTGGAACGCGCGTGCGTACGCATCGACGACGAACTGCGCCGCGAGTTCACCGACCTCGACGAGATCTTCATCGAGCCAGTACCGCGGACCAATCCCGCTTTGCGGGAACGGGTGGTCAACCGGTATGGCTCCGCGCTGCGCGAGCTGCGCGCGGATCCGGCCCGGCCCGTGCCGCCAAAGGCGGCGATATGACAGTGACCCGGCCAACCGAAGCCCTCCACCTGCGGCGCAACGGCAATCCCCGAGGCCGAGCACCACGTGGCGAGACCTCATCTGCTATCCCGCGCAGCCTGGTCATCGCTGCTGACTGGTCGTGGCGGCTGCTGCTGGTGGGGATCGTGGCCTACGCCGCGGTGCGGGTGCTCGCGCTGTTGTCGCTGGTCGTCATCCCGCTGCTGGCCGCGGTGTTTCTGGCGGCGTTGCTGCGACCGGTCGCGGGATTGCTGCGCCGGTGGCTGCCCGGACCGCTGTCTGCGCTGCTGACGTTATTCCTCGCTGCCCTGGGGCTGGGTGGGATCGGGTACCTGGTCGGCACTCGCTTCGCCCAGCAGCTTCCGTCGTTGATCCAGCAGCTGGTCGGCACCGTCCGTCGGCTTCGATCGGAGTTCACGGGTGTAGGGGTGGGTCAGCTCCAACTCGATCAGATCGAGAACTCCGTGATCGGTTGGATACAGCGTAATCAAAGTGAGGCCGTCGGCTACCTGACCACCGGAGCAAGTTATTTCGTCGAGTTCTTCACCCTGCTCGTGCTCACCCTGTTCATCACCTTTTTCCTGCTCTACGACAGCGAGCGGATCTGGCGCTGGTTGATCAGCCCGTTGCCGCCTCGGGAGTCACGTCGAGTAGATGCGGCTGGGCGGGCGGCCTGGGCCACCACGACGGGTTACGTGCGCGGCACCGCGGTCATCGCCACCATCCACGGGATCGTGATCGGCGTGGCGATGTTCCTCTTAGGCGCGCCGTTGGCGCTGCCGTTGGGCGTGCTGATATTCCTGGGCAGCTTCATTCCCTTCGTCGGCGCGCTGGTCGCGGGCGGCTTGGCCGTGCTGATCACCTTCACCGCCCAGGGGTGGGTGATCGCACTGGTCTTGCTGGGCATCCTGATCGTCGAAAGCCAGCTTGAGGCGCACCTGTTCCAGCCGTTGATCGTCGGACGTTACGTGCGGCTACACCCGCTTGCGGTTGGCCTGTCCTTCGCCGTCGGTACCGTACTCGCTGGAATTGTGGGAGCCATCATCGCGGTGCCCACCGCCGCCGTCATCAACCAGGTATGGCCCGTCCTTCGGAGTCACCCGTCACGGTCCGGGCACAAACCGCACTGAGCCGGGCCTGCGAAGCCAACCTCCGGTAATGCTGCCTGTTGATCATCGGATGGTGTAGGCAAGTGCTCCACCGATGCAGGCGAGGCCGATGACCATCCAGGTCACGTAGTCGTTGACCACGCCGCTTTGGAACCTGCGGATCGGTTCTACCAGGCCAGTTCCGGGTTCGTAGCCTCGGCGCAGGACGGGGAGGCGACGCCAGTGCAGGGAGATCAGCGCCAGGACGAGGCTGGCGGCGACGGTGCCCAGGCCGGTGATCACATCGGTGAGAGTCGAAGTGGCGTCTTCGGTGGGCATGATGGCCGCCGGGTGGGCGACCTGGGCGCCCATGAGCACGGTGGCGTTGTAGGCGGCTTGGTCCTGGAACCGGACGGCGGCGGATTGCATCAGGGATCCAAGGTGGGGCAGCAGCCCGACAGCGATCGCCAGTCCGACCAGCACCGCGGGTGGCACGATCATGGATAGTGGGGTGCGGCCTTTGGCTTCGTCGGTCTCTGAGGTTTCTTCGGAGGCTTCCTCGGCCATCTGGGGATCCTCCGTGGGGGGATCGCCGATGCCGTAGAACACACCGCCGGCGACCCGGAGCACGGCTGCTCCCACCAGCACGGAAGTGCCGATGATAACCGTGGTGATCCAGTGCATTCCCAGGGAGTCGGCGCTGTGGCCGATCCAGCCGGCGCCGAGGTACAGCGCGAACGGGGGCAGGTCGGCTAGGCCGAGCGCCGCCAGGAGGAACACCGCTCCAGTGAGCGGCAGCTGCCGCCCCCGACCGTGCAACGAGGTCTCGTTGATCGATCCCAGCCGGTGCAAGACGATCCCCACGCACAGGAACAGGGCGGCTTTGACCAGGCCGTGGCCGAGAACGTAGACAGCGGCGCCGGTCAGGCCCAGCGGGGTGAGCAGCGCGATGCCGATCAGAAACAACCCGGCGTGGTTGATCGTCGAGAAGGCCAGCAGGCGCTTGAGGTGGCGCTGACGGAAGCAGAACAGCGCGCCCGCGACGGCCGTGAGAGTCCCCAGCGCCAGCAGGACGGCGGTGATGCTGGCGTGGTGGCCGAGGGCGGCACCGAACATCGACCAGTAGACCCGGGCGATGCCGTAGAGCCCGAGCTCGACCATCACGCCGGAGAACAGCACGCACACGGGGGTGGGAGCCACGGCGTGGGCATCGGCCAGCCAGAAGTGGAACGGCACGATGGAGGCCTTGGTGAGCAAGCCCATGAGGATGAGCAGGAATGCCACCACAACCAACCCGTCGGGTGGGCGCCCGGCGATGGCTTGACCGATCTGGGCCATGTTCAACGCGCCGGTGCGGCCGTAGATGAGTGCGATACCAGACAGCGACAGGTAAGCGCCCACGCTGTTGGTGATGGCAAAGTTGAGCGCTCCTTGGATGGGGCCGCGCTCCTCAATGCGGTAGGCGGTCAGGGCGTAGGCGGCCACCCCCATGACCTCGAACCACACGAACAGATCGAAAATGTCACCGGTCAGGCAAAAGCCCACCATCCCCGCCAGGAAGACCAGCATGAGGGCGTGGTAATAGGTCGCCACCCGCTCGAAATACCGCCAGGAAAAGACCATGGCGGCGGTGACGAGTAGGGCGGTCAAGGCCGCCAGACCCGCGTTGAGCGCATCGACGGCGAAGTCGATGCCCAGCGCCACCCCGTGGACCGGTGGGAAACCGGCGAACCAGTACACCCGCTGGCCGCCCACCGTGCCGAGCATGATGGTGACGAGCATGCCGGTGACCGCGGCGGCGACGAGAATGGCCACGGCGTCGAGCAGCCACCGCCGGTGACCGAACAGCGGGTTGGCGGTGGAGATCCCGGCAGCCCCCAGCAGCGGAACCACCACGGCGAGCGGTAGAAGGGAATCCACGGCAGTATGGCGCTCAGCCCTGGAACTGCCGGAGCTCTTCGGGATCGAGAGTCCCGAACCGCTTGTGCGCTTGCACCGCGAAAGCAAGCAGAAGGGCGGTCACGGCGGCCTCCACCACAACGTCGGTGAGTGCGAGCGCCTGCACGACCGGATCCACGGCTGGCGTGTTCGGGGGGATGTCGTAGAAGTAGGGCGCGACCGCGCCGGTCTTGTAACCGACGCCGAGCAGCAGCACGTAGGTGGAGGACTGGACCACGATCAAGCAGACGATCTGGTGGATCAGGTGCCGGCTGGTGATGATGCCGTACAGACCCACGGTCAAGATCCAGGCAACTACCACAAATGGAAAAACGTGCACCTATCGGTCCCCTTCTCGGATGATGAGGGTCTGCTCGAGCAACTCACCAGCGATGAGCACGAACGCTGCGGCGACTTCAATGCCCACACAGAAACTGATCAGTGCGATGGTGCCGGCGGAGTTCACCGCACCCGGCGAACTGCCCAGCGGCAGGAAGTTGGCCAGGTAGGCGGCACCCGTCCCGAGCGCGGCCAGCCCGATCACAGCGAAGCTCCCGGCGCCGATGGCGTCTACTGCGTCGGTGAGGTCGACGGGGCTTAGCCGCTTGAACACGATGAACTGACCTGCCAGGTACACCAAAACGAAGGCGGTGGCCAGGACCACGCCGCCTTGGAATCCTCCCGAAGGGCTGGTCTGCGCGTGCGTGGCCAGATACCAGCCGACCACCAGCGTCGGCCCAATAAAAGCCAGGGTCACCATGCGGACGGCATCGCTGGTGACCGGAACCTGCCGGTCGCTGCTCTCGTCTTCCGCGGCGGTGTCCCGCTCCTCGCGCAGGTGACGTAGCACGGTCGCCACCCCGGTGGCCGCGGTGAACAGGATGAACTCCTCGCCCAGCGTGTCAAAGCCCCGGTACTCGAAGTTCACCGCCGACACCACGCCGGTGGCGTGGGTCTGGCCCACGGCGACAGCGTTAATGATGTCCCCATAGGGTCCTGGGTAATGACCGAACCCGGGCAAACCGATCAGGCCCCACAGGTAGAAAGCCAGCATTCCGGCCGCGGCGACGAGGAAGATCCAGCGGCGCTGGGGTGATGTCATTCCTCGTTCCTTCGGACCTTGGCCAGCGCCAGCAACAGCAGCAAGGGAAGGGCCACCGCGCCCACGGTCAGCTCGGACAGGGTGACGTCAGGCGCCTGAAAGACCATGAACAGCAGCGCCAGAAGGACTCCGTAGATGCTGACCATGATGACCTGGCGGGTCGGGTTGCGGGCCAGCACGACCGCTGTTGCGCCCGCGGCGACCAGTATCAGGACGCTCACCTGCAGAGCTGCCATCAGCCACAGTGGCGTGACCGTATAGGGACTGATCACCAAGGCACCGGCGGTCATGACATTTCCTCACCTTTTCCCACCGCGGTTGCTTCCGCGCCAGTCCCCGGCGTCCCGGATCCGGGCGGCCCTGATGGTGGCATGGCTTACCAACGGACTGGCGACGACGAGGAAGAACAGGGTAAGCCAGGTCTGCACGGTCTTCTCGGAATAGCCTTCCTGCACCAGCACGGCGAGTGCCACCAAAACTGGAGCGACGATCGCCATCGGGGTCAAGAAATGCAGCTTTTGGTAGACGTCCCGCATCAGCAACACACCCAGCGACGAGGCCAGGACCAGCAGCACGGCCAAGGCCAGCAACACATCAACGAAGGCATCTCTGATGATCACAGCCAACGCTCCAGAGCCCGTACGAAAACCAGCCCGCTGCCCAACAGGAGCACGGCCAGCAATACGGGTAACTCGAACTCGGCGGAACGGTTAAAGCCCTGACACAGCAGCACCAACACCATGACCACGACGGAGCTGATAGCTTCGTAGGCCACCACCGCTGCCATCAAACTGCCCCGCCAGACGACGATTCCCAGGGGAATCACTGCCACGAGCATGCCGATGGCAGCAGCCACGAAAGCGCTCACCGACGTGCCTTCGGTGGCTGCTCGACGACCAACTGGTGGGCCACCAGGACCTCCCGCTCCGGGTCGATACCCAGCGCCAGGGTATTGGGCGCCACCGACGTCGCTGCCACCAGCAGCGCGCGCCGGGTCTTACCCAACGCAGACTCTTCCCCCCACGTCGTGGGTATTTCCACAAATCCGCTAGCTGGCTGCTGCCCCGAAATCAGTCGTCGCCACAGAACAACCAGCACGGTGACCGTGTCACGGAGCACCTGGCGCGGCAAGCGAAAGGTGTGCAATAACCATTTGATGCGGATGCGGAATTCAGAGGCGGCCTGATAGAGGACCAGTTCCACGAGGAAGGCGCTCAGCGCGGCGACCCCAGCCCCCACCAACAATTCGGCCAAACTAAACGAATAATCCAGAACAACCCAAAAGGCCATGAGGAACATCGACCACGCCAGCCATGACCCCACCCGTTCGGCTAATGCGGCCTCTTGCTCGCGCCGGCGGGGACTGCCAGCCCCGGCGACCGGGCCACTCATCTCGGGTACCGGCGGATCAGCGCCTGGCTCATAACCTTTACCTCCTGCCGCCCTGGTGCCCGTCGCGGTGTAGGCCGCCATCGAGTTGTGCCTGATCTTGTATAGCGGCCCCCCACACTAAACCGCTACTTCTGCCGCGGAAGGTTAATCCGCTGCGTGCCGGCTGCGGGGCCATGCAGGCATGGGCAGCGTCGCCGGACCCTCGAGGCGGCTACCACGACCGGGTGCGACTCCGCTTCAAAGTCTCGCCGCTGGGTACACCGCTGGCGACGATCGAACAAGGAGCACTTGATGTGATGACCAAGGGAATTGCCGGTATGCGGCACACGTGTCGGTCGGGTTTCGGGGTGGGTACCGTCCCCCCGCCCCCAGAGCCCATACCGGATCCACAGCCCGTGCCGCCGCCGCCCCCAGATCCCGTCCATCCGGAACCGGAACCGTTCCCCGTGCCACCCCTTGAGCCCCCGCCACCCCCACAACTTTGACGTGGCCGGTGCGGTGGTTTAACGCGCCGGTTTGGGGTATGCGGCCAGCGTCACTCGGGTCGGGACCCGCGGAGAGGACGCGCGATGAAGGCTGTGGTGTGGCAGGCGCCCGGACAGATCGATCTGGAAGAGGTACCCGACGCGCGAATCGAGCACCCCGGCGATGCCGTGGTGCGGCTGACGATGAGCGCGATCTGCGGCACTGACCTGCACATGGTGCGCGGCACGATGCCCGGCATGGTGCCCGGGACCGTGCTGGGCCACGAAAATGTCGGCGTGGTTGAGGCAGTAGGCGACAACGTCCGCGCGTTCGTACCCGGGGACCAGGTGGTGATCCCCTCGACGATCTGCTGCGGTACCTGCGTCTACTGCCGCGCGGGGTCCACCTCGCAATGCGACAACGCCAACCCTAACGTGCCGGACGCGGGTACCTCCTTCTTTGGTGGGCCAGAGTCCACCGGCCCGGTCAACGGCCTGCAGGCGAGCTTCGCGCGGATCCCCTTCGCCGCGGCGAATCTCATCCCGCT
>DASQVU010000053.1:0-3372 GCA_035640615.1 Pseudonocardiaceae bacterium | reverse complement strand
GCGCGTCACCCGGCGGGCGGCTCCCCCTGGACGGGCAGCGCGGCGTGCTGCCGGATCCAGGTGTGCATCGCGATGCCGGCCGCGACGCCGACGTTGATCGAGCGGGTGGAGCCGAACTGGGCGATCGAGACGGTCACGGTGGCCCCGTCGCGGGCTTGCGCGCTCAGGCCGGGACCTTCCTGGCCGAACAGCAGCAGGCAATCCCGGGGTAGCTCGGTGGTTTCCAAGGGCAGCGCCCCGGGTGAGTTGTCCACCGCGACCACGGTCAAGTTGGCAGCGGCGGCATAGTCGAGCAGCTGCGCGATGCCGTCGTGGTGGCGCAGGTGCTGGTAGCGGTCGGTGACCATGGCGCCGCGGCGGTTCCACCGGCGCCGACCGACGATGTGCACCTCGGCCACAGCGAACGCGTTGGCGGTGCGCACTACGGTGCCGATGTTGTGATCGTGGTCGAAGTTCTCGATCGCCACGTGCAACGGGTGACGGCGGGTGTCGAGGTCGGCCACGATTGCATCGCGGCGCCAGTACCGGTAGGCGTCGACGACGTTACGGCGGTCGCCGTCGCGCAGCAGCTCGGGGTCGTAGCGGGGATCGTCCGGCCAGGGGCCACGCCAGGGTCCGACGCCTATCGGGTGGCCCCACTCGGTGGGGCCCAGATCTGTGATCACCATCCCAGGTCACTCAAGTTCAAGATCGAGCGGTACGGCACTCCGGCGCCCTCAATCGCTTGCCGAGCGCCCGTCTGCCGGTCCACGACGGTGGCCACCCCGACGACGTTAGCGCCCGCTTCGCGCAGCGCCGCCACCGCGGTGAGCACCGACCCGCCGGTGGTGGAGGTGTCCTCGACGGCGAGCACGGACCGGCCCGTCACGTCCGGGCCCTCGATCCGCCGCTGCAGCCCGTGCTGCTTGGCCGACTTGCGCACCACGAAAGCGTCGATCGGCGGGCCGGGGGCGTGCAGCACCGCGGTGGCGACCGGATCGGCGCCCAACGTCAAACCGCCCACCGCCTGATATGACCAGTCAGCGGTCAGCTCCCGGATGAGCTGCCCGATCAGCGGGGCACCTTCGTGGTGCAGGGTGACCCGGCGCAGATCCACGTAGCAGTCCGCCTCGGCACCCGAGGACAGGATGACCCGGCCGGGCACCACCGCCAACCGGCGCACCAGCTCCGCCAGCCGCATCCGGCGCTCGGTCACGTGCGGCCCCGCCCGGTGCGCCCGGCCAGGCGCCGGACCAGCCCGCGGGGTAGCACATCGACCAGCCCGACCAGGGCCCGGTACTGCATGCCGGGCACCGAGATGGTGCGCCCACGCCGCAGGTCGGCCAGGCACTCGCGCACCACGTCGTCGGCGTCCAGGTAGAACGCCGAGGGTGTGCCGGTCATGTCGATGCCCGCGCGAGCGTGGAACTCGGTGCGCACGAAACCCGGGCACAGCGCGATCACCTGCACCCCGGTGCCGGCCAGCGCCACCGCCAGACCCTCGGAGAATTGCGTCACGTACGCCTTGCTCGCGCCGTAGGTCGAGCCGCGGCCGGGCAGGAAGCTGGCCACGCTGGACACGTTGATCACCGCACCGCGCCCGGCGTTGATCATGCCTGGCAGCGCGGCGTGGGTCAGCCGCAGCACGCTGGTGACGTTGACGTCGAGCTGGGCTTGCAGGTCTTCGATGTCAGCTTCGACGAAGCTGGTCGCGGCAACGCTGAAACCCGCGTTGTTCACCAGCAGATCGACCGGGTGAGCGCTGCGCAGCCGCTGCTCGACGGCTCGCCGTTCGGTCGCGTTGGCGAGGTCGGCGGGCAAGACCTCGGCGGTGATGCCGTGCCGCTGTTCCAGCTCCGCCGAGAGTCGGTGCAGCCGCTCCCGGTCCCGGGCGACCAGCACGAGATCGTAACCCTCAGCGGCGAGCCTCCGGGCGAATGCGGCCCCGATCCCGGCAGTCGGGCCAGTAATCAGCGCGGTTGGCATGGTCCCCAGGCTAGTGACGCCGGACGCCGTGGCGCGGCTGGCAGGCTCCGGTCAGTCGACGCGGGGCAATGGGCTGCCGGGACGCGCGGTCGCGCCCATGGGATTGCCGACCGGCAGCACCGGCCGACCTTTCATCCCGTTGATGACACCCGCGGCTGAGGTGTACCAGGCGACAGCGGCAGTGACCACGCCGACGATCCCACCGATCGTGCCGAGACTGTGGTTGCCGGTGAACTCACCGAGGAACAAAATGATCAAGGTGGCCTCCAAGGTCAGGAACACCCCGAACACCGCGCCATTGACCTGCGTACTCCAGAACAGCATGTACGTGTTGAAAATGGCGAATGCCAGCAGAATCCAACCGAGGTCGTTCGCCAGCTGGAGGCTATTGGCCTTCGGCGACACCAGCAAGATATAGAGGCCGAGACCGATCCAGAATCCGCCGTAAGTCGAGAAGGCGGTGGACCCGAAAACGTTCCGGTTGCGGAACTCCCACATACCGGCCAGCAGCTGGACCAGCCCGCCGTAACCCAGCGCGTAGCCCAGCCAGGCGTCTGTGCCATGGGTCCAGCCGGCGTTTTTGGCCGAAAGCAGGAACGTGGTCAACGCGAACGCCGCCAACCCTAGTGGCGCTGGATCGGCGATCGGTGGAGCGGCGACGGTCTGTACCGCCGTGTCACGATCAGAGAGATGAACAGCCACGATGCCCCCGCAATTGTCAACAATCTCCGTCGGGAAAATTGTCCCGGGATGTGATCTGGGCGGCAACCGGAGGACACATTTTAACGGACGGTCATGGGGGCGATACCGGTGACCAGGAGGTGGGAGTTCTGCTGAGAGTGGGGTCGGTCGATCCGGCCTCGCTAGGCGCACCGCTGCGATCCGCCGCTGCGCCAGGCGCTGGCCCGTCCGCCGGTGCCACGGATGGCGCGTGCCGGGTGATCGGGCCTGGTGCGCCGCTCGGCGGCTTGGGCCGGTGTGTGGTGGTAGGTGCGAGCACTGCTGCCGCTGGCGGCGCGGTCGGGTCCTGTGCGGATGGACTCGGTGCAGCGCCAGTGGTAGGTACCGGCAAGACGGCTGAGGGCTCTGGTGCGGGCTGAGCCGCCGAGGACACGGCGGTGGGAGCTGAGGGACTCACCGGCGGTGCAGGCACAGCCGGCGCCGGAGCCTTCGCGGGAGCGGGCGCAGCGGAACCGCCGTGCGCGATCAGGACCACGGCAATCGCGCCAGCGGTGAGGGTGAGACTTCCTCCAACCAGCACCAGCCTGCCCCAGCGCCGCTGCTCACTGGCCCGGCGCCGCAAGTCGTCCCAAGGGTCGGCACCGGACTCCGGTGCGGCCGCCGTGGCCCGGTTAGGCGCCTCTACCGGTGCCGCGCTGCTCACCGCCCCGAACGCGGGCGCTTCGT
>DASQVU010000052.1:0-13978 GCA_035640615.1 Pseudonocardiaceae bacterium | reverse complement strand
CACTCAGCGTGATAAAGAGGGGTTACGTGATGTATGTTCGGCCGTCAGTCACGTGTCTGCACGGCCGGCGCGTTACCGAAGTCCTCGCGTCGCCCTGACATCACTCTCGAATATCTCTCCCGTAACCCGATAACAGGCTCCCCGGGCAATGGCCACCGCGTGGTCGCCGAAACGCTCGTAATAGCGGCCGATCAACGCGGCATCCACGGCTTGCTCCACGCCATGTGACCAGTCCTCGGCGAACAGGATGCCGAATAACTGTCGGCGCAGCGCGTCGATCTCGTCATCAGCGACAGCCAGGCGGCAACCCGACAGTGGATCTTGATATTCCACCGCTGTCGCCGCATCTGCGGCAAGCTGGCTGGCTAGCAGGCTCATCCGGGCAAGCACCGGGCGTACCTGGGCCGAGGTCATCGGGTTAGGGCGCTTGAAGCGGGCGATCATGGCCACGTGCCGGGCGAGGTCTCCCATGCGCTCCACGTGACCCAGCGCGTGCAGGGCCGCGACCACAGCCCGCAGATCACCGGCGACGGGAGCCTCCAGCGCGAGCAGGATGACGCATCGCCGTTCCAGCGCCCGATAGGTCGCCCTGACCCGGTCACGATCGGCCATGACCAGGGCAGCTAAGGGAAGATCGATCTGGTGCAGCGCGATGGACGCATTGGTCATCATCTCACCGGCCAGCCGGACCATCCTGGCGAGACGGCTGATGAGCTCGTCCAGCTCAGCGTGGAACGTGGTACGCATGGCGCTCCTTGGCGTGTCACACACAAGTGTCACAACAGCCACAGGAGTAACGCAACTCTGTCTACGTATTTGCGGCGGCAAAATCCGACATCAGCTGGCAGGAACGGGGTAGAGGCGGTCCCAGCCCACGTATCAGAGGAGTCAGGCGGGGTCGGATCAAGCGGTATGGACGATGGTCCCGACGTGCTCGCCCTGCAGCGCCTTGGTGATGTTCCCGGAGGTGAGGCCGTTGACTATCTGGATCTCTTTCTGATGTTTGGCACGCATCATGAGCTGGAGCACCAGGGGGTCGATAGGGAGTGTTTCCAGCTTGCGAGCCAGCAAGTCGGCCGCCCCGATCCGGGGAATGAGCTCGGGCTGACTCCCGTTGGAAGTGGCCGGATCGCTGGTGCAGATGCCGTCGACGTCCTTGATATAGACAAGCCTGGCGGCTCCGTAGGCATCGGCGAGCAGGAATGCGCCGGTGTCCGTTCGATGTGGTGGGATTTTTCCCCCCTCCGGAGGGAACTCGTACAGCTCATACGGCGGGTACCCGTTGGACACCACCGCACGGCTGGCGCTCAGGTGCACGGCGAGCTGGTGCGCGATCGCCGCGTGCGGCAGGTAGGACACCCCTTGCTCGGCGAGTAGCGCCGCGACGAGGTGCCCGTTCTGCTCGGCGTCGGCGGACATCAACTCGGCCAGCACACCCGTGGGCAGGCCGAGATCGAGCCCGACACCAAGAGCGTGACGGCCCCGGATGCCCGGACCCGTGAGGATCAGCATCCGATGTTCCGGCAATGCCGCACGCAGCTCGTCAACCACGCCGAGCACCGCGTCCCGCCCTTTGTCCATGATCGAGCGGCCGCCGATCACCACCACCTCCAGCCAGGGCAGCAGTGGGATCACCGGCCGATCCAGCGGCCTGACGAGTTCGCGGTCAAGCAGAGTCTGACGCATCAACGCCGAGGGCACGTC
Organism: Pseudonocardiaceae bacterium; assembly: GCA_035640615.1. Classification (GTDB taxonomy): domain Bacteria; phylum Actinomycetota; class Actinomycetes; order Mycobacteriales; family Pseudonocardiaceae. The sequence goes on along the minus strand of DASQVU010000052.1, from coordinate 12,274 downwards.
CTTCGCCGCGAAGGAGGATTCGGGCCCGGAAACAGTGTCTGTCATGGCATTCTCCCTCGATGCAAGCCGGGCGGGCTGGTGCCCATCTGCCGGCCGAGCCGGTGTCCTCAGGTCGCGGAGATGATCGTGCCGACGTGCTCGCCAGCGAGCGCGCGCCTGATCAACCCCGGTCGAAGGCCGTTGATGACCTGGACCGACTTGACATGCCGGGCGCGACGCATGAGCTCCAGCACCGGCCGCTCGATGATGAGATCCGGCAGATCGGCGGCGATCAGCTCGTCCACCGAGATCTGGGGAATCAGCTTGGCGTCCGGGTCGGTCTTCGGATTGGCGGTATACAGCCCGTCCTCGTCCTTTACGAAGATCATGTTGGCGCAGCCGTAAACCTCCGCGACGAGGTAACAGCCGGCGTCGGTGCGGTAGGGCGGTATGACCCCCTCCCGGGGGACGTGCTGCCACATGTCATATGGCGGCATCCCGGAGAAAATCGCCGCGCCGCATTCGACCAAGTACAGCGGGATGGCACCGAACGCCGAGCCGCCCACCACCGGCACACCGTGGCGGGCCATCAGGTAGCCCAGCATCTGGGCGTTCTGGTCGGACACCGCGGCCCCGACATCGGTCAGCACACCAGTCGGCAGGCCCAGTTCGGCCGCCAGGGCATACACGTGGCGCGCCCGCGTTCCCGCGCCGGTGCCGATGAGGATCTTATGGCTCCGCTTGACTGCCACCAGCTCTTCAACGACTGGGTAAACAGCCGATCTACCGCGGTCGATCAGGCTCTGACCGCCGATTTTAATGACGCTTACATCAGGCAGAATAGCGTAATCGGGCGCCATTCCACTCGCTTGCGCCAGTTCCGGATCGCTTAACGACCGGCTCATCAGCAACGATTCTAACGATGCCATACTCGTGACACCCGTCATATGATCATCTCCACGTCACGCTGCCGGAATCCGGTATCGGTGATCGACTCTAGCCTGCTGGGACGGCTCCCGCGAGGCCTCGTCGGCGCTAGTTAGCCCGGACGTGCGGGGCACGTCGTTGCGTATTTCCCGCACCGGCGTGGCCCACGGCAGGAAATTGCCGCGGCAGCGCGCGTGTCAACCAGATGAGTGATTATAAACACGTTCGTGTACAGTCCGACGGCGCATTCGTTGATGCTGTCACGGGTGACCAACGTGATCACCCGACCGGCGCTGGTGTGGTACGTCAGCTACGGGTCGAACATGTGCGCGGATCGGCTGGGCTGCTACCTCGCCGGCGGCGTACCCGCTGGGGCGCGCCAGGGCTATGCGGGCTGCCGCGATCGCCGCAGGCCACTGCGCGCAACGCGCTACGAGCTTGCTGGGGGGGTGTACTTCGCCACCGAGTCGGTGGTGTGGGGCGGCGGTCGTGCGTTCTATGACCAGCAGCTGCCTGGCACCGCAGCAGCTCGCGCTTACTTGATTACTTCCGGCCAGTTCGCCGATATCACCAGCCAGGAGATGTATCGGGCCACCAGGGTAGATATCGACCTCACTGCCGTGTTGGCCACCGGCCGAGTCGAGCTTGGCCCGGGCCGCTATGAAACCCTCCTGCACCTCGGTGACTTGCAGGGGTACCCGCTCCTCACGTTCACCGCTCCCTGGCATGCCAGGGACGTGTGCTGGACTGCGCCGTCCGCGCCGTACCTGCGGATGCTCATAGCGGGCCTGCGGCAGACGTATGGCTGGGATAACCGGCGAATCGGTCGGTACCTCGCCGGATTACCGGGAGCGCGCGGCCACTGGACTGCGGCGGCTATCGCCGCACTCTGAAGCCCTGTCAGGCTGCTGTCACGCCGAGTAGCGGTCGTCAGCCACCGGTTGGATAGTCGGCTCGCGGCCCATGACGCTGGGCCGGTCGGCCACGAACTCGTCCTCGATCTGCTCTTCCCGGCGACGGTTGCGGAGGCCCACCACGATCGCCACCGTGACACCGTGCGCGAGGGCAAGTACCAGCAGTACCACGCCCAACTTGACCACGAGGTCCCGTACCGGCATGCCGGTGGACACGTTAAGCATCGAGATCAGCGCCAGGAATCCCAGCGTCACGAGATGGAAAAGCACCGCCACACCCTGCATCACCGAGCGGGCGGAGTCGCCGGAATAAACTTTGCGAAGATAGCCCAACCCACTCCGGTAGAGGATTTGCCCGTCCACCAGGACGAACAATACCCCGATTAAGAGGAAAGTTGCATAACTGTTCGCGTTCATGAGCGAGCCCTTTACGTGTCACAGAAGGTCGTACGCAAAGCCACTGGCTGTGGCATACACCGCATGATGCAAGTATCCATTCCCGCCCGCTGCGACGGCGGTCCACAGCTCGCCGACGCCCAGCCCCCGGTCCAGCGCCGTTATCAGCCGCTCGCCCCGCTTCCGGCATCGGTTCACGCTGCCCTATTTTCGGAAAAGGGTCCGGCCGGCGTCCTTCATCTTCTCGGCCGCCTGCTTGATGTGACCCTTGCCCTGGTCCAATTTGCCGTCGACGGCCAACCCGGGGTCGTTGGCCATCTTGCCGGCGGCTTCCTTGGCTTTACCCTTCAGCACCTGGACCCGATTCGCGATCTTGTCCGGCAACCCCATCGCCAGACACTCCCTTCATTTGCGCTAGCACGGGCACGTGACGTACAGCTGAATACCCCCGCCGTGATCTCGTCAAACGTTGCTGCCACCGGCTGGCGAGTGCAGCGCGCGCAGCTGATGGCAAAGGCGGAGTTCCCTATCGCGGCGCACCCAGAATTCACCTGACTGACAGAGCAGCGCAGCTGTCCCGAAGCCGGCGCAGCGTATCCAGGTCAGCAGAGGTGGGACTACAGACGCACTCGGAGCTTATGGTGCACGCACTGACGCCCCGCCATCGGCGTAAAGCCGGCTCGGGACCTCCCGCCAACGTGTTGATTGCCTGGGTCGGCACCGATCCCTATTTGCGCGATGCGGCTAGTTCGCCAAGCCATCGCCGCCGGTTCGGGCCACCCCCAGGTACCCATACCCGCGCCACTGCGGCGGTAGTGACCTGCCTCGTCCTCACTTGCGGTACGGTGCTGGGAGTTGGCGAGATCGCCAGCCTCGGGCGTGCTGCCGTCCAGCATCCCAGCGCCACGGCGCCCCCGCCTTTCGTCCCCAAGCATCGAAGCCCCGCCCACACGGGGCTTCAGGCTCTTATGGATGCTTGTGCACCTTCCAGCCCGCCCCCACGGGGTCTTACGGATGCTTGTGCACCCTGAGACGGGCGCTCGGCGGGGCTTACGGGGTGGCGCGCTTACGCGAAACGTCGTCGATATCGGCGTCTGCGACCGTATTGTCCCCTGGCCAGCTACCTTCCCCGCGGGCTACCCCGCGGCTCAAACGCCCGGCTTGCGCGGCGGTGGCACGGGAGCGGGGTCGGGTACCCCAGAGTTGCTCACCCAGCCGCTCGGGTAGGGCAGCGGCGATCGGACCGACCAGGTTGTCTGGCAGCTGCTCACCCAGCAACATCATCGTCGCGTAGATGGCACGCTCAGCGTCGGCTCGTGCCGTCAGGCCTGCCCGGTTCTGGACTTCGTTGATGAATTGCTCGTCGTCCATCGTGCTCCTCGCCCTGCTGCGCGGTCCCGGTGAGTGGCAATACGCGTCAGAGCGCAGATCGCCACTCACGGGGCGCGCAGCGCCACGGCCCTACTTGCCCCGCCCGGACAGCGCGTCGCGTATCCGGTCGACCAATCCGGCACCCGGAGCCAGTGCGGCCAGCAGGGTGCCCTCAGATGGTGCGGACGGGTGCGGCCGGGTCGGAGCAAACTTCTCGGCCTGCTGCACCTTGCGGCCGAGTTCCTGCAACTCCTCCTCAGAGCAAGCTGCGCGCAGCTTCGGGAACAGGTTGTTCTCCTCCTCACCCACGTGGTGGCGGATCTCACTGATCAGCTCGTGCAACGTCGGCCAGAACTCCGGCTGCTCCGGCGTCAGCTTCTCCAGCTTCTTCATGGTCTGCTCGGCCTCGTCGTGCTCGTGCAGCTCGTGGTCGGCGAGATCATCACCGTCTGGCAGCGCTTTGCGCACTGCCGGGTACAAGTAGATCTCCTCAGCGACGGAATGCTTGACCAGAGAAGTGATTACCTGCTCAGTGAGGCGCTGTACCTTCTCGTCGGTTGCGCCGTCCATACCTTGGAGTTGGGCAAAGATGTCCTCGACTTCACGGTGCTGTTCCGTGAGGAACACGATTACGTCAGTCGGTGTGGTGGATGCCGTCATGCTGTCGGTGTACCCACACGTCAGCATAACGAAACGGCAAAACGTGCCGCTGCTCGCCGGATATCAATCCAAGCCAGCCATTTGCTCATGCAAGTACGCAAGTGTTTGACGCAGCACGCGCGACACGTGCATCTGTGAGATTCCCACCTGTTCGGCGATTTGAGTCTGCGTCAGTTGGCGGAAGAACCGCAATGCTATGATGGTCCGTTCGCGAGGCGGAAGCTGCGCCAGCAGTGGTCGCAGCGCTTCGCGATCGTCGATGAGCCCGAGCTCACTGTCCAGACCGCCGATGAACTCGCCCAGCGTCGCCTTGCCCTCCCCGGAACCGAGCATTTCATCCAGCGAGGAGCTGCGGTAGGCCTCCCCTGCCTGCAGCCCTTCGATCACTTCGGACACCGGTAGTCTGAGCCGTTCGGCGATCTCGCTGGGTCGGGGAGCCCGGCCCAGCTGCTGAGATAGTTCGGACAGTGTGCTTCGGATCGCGATGTGCAGGTCTTTCAACCGGCGGGGAACCCGCGTCGCCCACCCGTGATCACGGAAATACCGGCGTACCTCGCCGGTGATCGTCGGGACCGCGAACGAGAAGAAGTCTGAACCCCTATCGGGCTCGAACCGGTCGACCGCGTTGATCAAACCGACCGTGGCAACCTGCATCAAGTCATCCACCGGCTCGCCTCGACCCGCGAAACGGCGCGCGATGTGTTCGGCCACCGGCAGGTAACCGTTGATCAGCTGCTCGCGGAGGCGGGGCCGTTCGGGATCGTCGGGGGAAAGCTCGGCGTAGCGCCGCTGCAACGGAAGTAGATGCGCGTACTCACCATGCTCAGTTCCTACCGACGACACGGATGGCGTCACGGCTCTTGCGCCGTCGCGGCGTTCTTCGCCACGGTGATGCATATTCGGCTGCGCTGGTTGAGCTCCCGGGGCAATGCCTCCGCGCTGACATCGTCGGCCAGGCACTCCAGGACCCGCCAGCTGAAGGAGCGCGTCGGGGGCGGTTCGGTGCCATCCTCGACCTCGACGTCGGCCGCCACCTCGATCCGCTCCGGCCGCGCGGTGAACCTGCACCGCAACGTCGCGTCCTGCGACGCGATGCGGACCAGCATGGCGCACAGATCGTCGACCGCCATGCGCAAGTCATCGATCGAGTCAAGATCAAAATCGGCCCGCGCGGCGAGATCCGCGGCAACGGTACGGATAGTAGCGATCACGACAGTGTTGGCCGCAGTCCGCAACTCAACAGATAACGTCGAGTCCTTGGGGGGTGGACCGTCCGGTCGAGCACCGCCGTTGGAGGCCGAGTAATCTCTATCCACGTACGTCACCGTGATCGTCCCATATCCAGGATCGTCACAGGGGCGTCAATTGCCGCGACGCTCCCGGCTAGGGCAGCCATCGTCGTCTCCTCTATCTGTCGGTTGCGTCACGGTACGGCACTGTCAGTGACTCATCGCAGGCATCCGGTTGTGCCCGCGGTGTTCCCGGTGTCACTAGCCGCCAAACCCTCGCCAACTGCACTGCCAGCTACCTGCCCGGCTCTACAGCGAACTCTTCAGCGCGTCGGGCACGGTGTCCGCGAAAGTGAAGTGGTCACGCAGTTCCGTCGCCTCCAGCGCCCGGTTGGCAATCCGGGAGTGGCACACCAGCCGCAGTGCGCGACTTTCGCGGGCGGCCAGCTCGTTAGCCTCGAACAGCGCGGACAGGCCGGCCGAGCCCAGGAACTCCACCCCGTCGAGATCGACGACGACGATCCGGGCGGCGGACAGCTGGGTGTTCAGAAAGCTCGCCAGCTTCGGAGCGGTGAGGGTATCCACCTCACCTCGCACGGTTACCACCCGCGCATCCGGACCATGCTCGGCCACTTGCAGGCCTATGACGTCGGCAGGAAAGTCACTGGCAGGGAAATCACTGTCCACGCTGTCACCATATAGGGAAGCCCTTGTCGGGCCCACTGCGGGCCGATCGGACACCATCGGGGCAGCGTCACCCGCCGCGTTCAACGGCGCGCAGGGCCAGCACAGCCAGGTCGTCACCGTCATTGCGGCCGAGCCAGTCGGCGATGGTCCGCTCCACTCGGGTAGCAACCGCCTGCGCTGTCATCCCCACGCAGTCGCGCAAGCATGCGGCTAGCCGGGCCGAACCGAACTGTTCCGAGCCCTCAGCGCCGGGACGACCCGCCTCCGTCACACCGTCGCTGTAGAGCAGAAAAGTCTCACCCGGCCGCAACATGATCGTGCTGCGGCCGAATCGGGCATCCGGCAGGATCCCGACCACGGTGCCCGGCACGGTCACCTCTTCTACCTGGCCGGTGCGTCGCAGCACCATCGGTGCCGGATGCCCGCCGGTGGCCAGGGTGAGGCACTGGCCCTCGGCAGTAGGCCGCAGCGCGCCCAGCACCAGCGTGGTGAACACGGTCCGCCCCGCGGTCAGCAATGCCTGGTTGAGCAGATACAGCAGCTGCATGGGGTCCTGCTCGGTAATCATCAGCGCGGCCAACGAGTGCTGCACCCGGCCGCTTTCCGCCAGCGCCTCGGCCCCCTTGCCGCACACGTCGCCGAGCGCGAACAGCGCCCCCCCGCCAGGCGTCGGACGAATGAAATAGAAGTCACCTCCGACCGCCAGGTCGCCGGCCGCCTGGTAGGCCACACCGAGCTGCACCCCAGGTAGGTCGGGTAGCGCACCCGGCTGTGGCGGCAGCAGCGGAGCCTGCAGCAAAGCCAACGCGCTGGCCTGTTCGCGGCGTCGGCGGCCGGCCGCAATGATCGGCCCGGCCAGCGTGGCCAGCTGGCCCAGGAGCGGCATCGAGACCGGCGCGACCACGATCAGCAGCCCTTCAGTCCGGTCCGGCCCACGTAACGGGACTGCCACCACGGGCCACCGATCGATGACCTCAGGCCCTAACACCGGGGCCAGCGCGGGCAGCTCATCCGCTGGCACCGTGACGGTGTCCGTATTGGCTTCTGTGCTTGGTGCCGGGAGGATCCCGCGCATCGCGGCGGACAGCACCGGGGCGGTGCGCGCGGCCGGTGCCCGGGTGATCCCCTGATCGGACTGCGGCGCACCGCCGGTAAATCGCCACCACGACATGCGGGCCCGTGGCGCCGGCAGGAGGACCGCGGCTTGCGCTGCTAGTGTCGGCACGGCCAGCTCCACCAAGGTGGCCGCCGCCGTGTCGTGGCCGGCGCCGATGGCGAGCTCGCGACCGGCCTCCACGATGAAATCAGGACCGTCGGCGTTCCCGACGGCGGTGTGGCGAGGTCTGTTGTTGGTGTGGGCTGCGGCGCTGCTGGGTGTGCCAGTGCCGGGTGCCCCGTCGCTGATTACCCAGGCCTGCCAACCGTCAGCCAGTGGCCGCAGCCGTCCGGCGACCAGGCGCCCGTCAGGACCGGCGAGGTAATCTTCTCCGGCACGTGGAAGCTCAGTCCCGAGGTCCAGGGTAGGAAACAGCTGCCGGGCCGCTGCGTTGAGTAACTGGATCCGGCCGGCGGCATCGTGCACGATGACCGCCTCGTCGATGTCGTCGAGCAGTGCTGGCAATCCGGGCACCAGCAGATCGGCAACGGGGTCCAAGTCAGATGCCACTGCATCTCCTCCCCGATCCGGGCTCTGGTGCTGAGGGTAGTCCGCCAGGCTTGGCATGCTCGCTCTCACTGGCGCCGGGCCGAACCCGGGTTCCAAAACCAACGCCAATCGTGGCACGCTGCGGGCATTAACACCGTGATATCTGTGGGGTCTTCGGGAGGGCCGATCGTGAACGCGCAGGCAGTGCCGGCCACAGAAATGCTTCCGGAGCGAGGAAATCCGCCCGATCCCGCCGCGCTGGAGCGGATCCTGCAGGCCCTGGAAGATCTTCGCGACGGCAACTTCCGGCGCCGTGTGGTGGTCACCGACGCCAGCCTCACCGGGCGGATCGCGACCGTGATCAATCAGATCGCCCAGCGCAACCAGTCACTGGTCGGCGAATTGGTCCGGGTGCGGGAAGCAGTGGGTCAGGACGGCCGGACCAGTGAACGGGTTGTCGACGGCGGTGGGGCCGGGTGGTCGGTGGCCGCCGGCGCGATCAACGGCCTGATCGATGACCTGACCCGGCCCACCACCGAGTTGGCCCGGGTACTGGCTGCAATGACCGAGGGTGACCTGTCCTCCCGGGTGTCCGAGCAGCCGCTGCGCGGCGATTTCGCCCGCTTGGGACACACCGTCAACCGGTTGCTCGATCAGCTGTCGCTGTTCGCCGCTGAGGTGACCCGGGTGGCCCGCGAGGTCGGTACCGAGGGCCGGCTTGGTGGGCAGGCGCACGTTCCCGGGGTGGCTGGGACGTGGCGGGACCTGACCGAATCAGTCAACGTGATGGCCGGCAACCTCACCGCGCAGGTGCGCGACATCGCCCAGGTGGCCACCGCGGTGGCCCGCGGTGATCTCAGCCGCAAGATCACCGTCGAGGTCTCCGGCGAGCTGCTGGAGCTCAAGGACACCCTCAACACCATGGTCGATCAGCTCTCCGCGTTCGCGGCAGAGGTGACCCGGGTGGCCCGCGAGGTCGGCAGCGAGGGCCGGCTCGGTGGCCAGGCCGAGGTACCCGGGGTCGCCGGAACCTGGCGAGACCTGACCGACTCGGTGAACGTGATGGCCGGCAACCTCACCGACCAGGTGCGCAGCATCGCCCAGGTGGCCACCGCGGTGGCCCGCGGCGACCTCAGCCGCAAGATCACCGTCGACGCCCGCGGTGAGATCCTGGAGCTGAAGAACACCCTCAACACGATGGTCGACCAGCTCTCCGCATTCGCCGACGAGGTCACCCGGGTGGCGCACGAGGTGGGTAGCGAGGGCATCCTCGGCGGCCAGGCCCGGGTGCGGGGCGTGGCAGGCACCTGGAAAGCGCTGACCGACAACGTCAACGGCATGGCGGAGAACCTGACCACCCAGGTGCGCAGCATCGCCACCGTGGCGACCGCGGTGGCCGGTGGCGACCTATCAAAGAAGGTCACCGTGGAGGCCCGGGGCGAGGTGGCCGCGCTGGCCGAGACGATCAACCGAATGGTCGACACCCTCGGTGCGTTCGCGGACGAGGTGACCCGGGTGGCCCGCGAGGTCGGCACCGAAGGCATCCTGGGCGGCCAGGCGCAGGTACCTAACGTCGCCGGCACCTGGAAGGACCTCACCGTCAACGTCAACGGTATGGCCCAGAACCTGACCAGCCAGGTGCGCAACATCGCGCAGGTGACCACGGCCGTGGCCCGTGGAGATCTGTCCCGCAAGATCGACGTCGATGCGCGGGGTGAGATCCTGGAGCTCAAGACCACGATCAACACCATGGTGGACCGGCTCTCCGCGTTCGCCTCCGAGGTCACCCGGGTGGCCCGAGAGGTCGGCACCGAGGGCAAGCTCGGCGGTCAGGCCGAGGTGATCGGCGTGTCCGGCACCTGGCAGCGGCTTACCGAGAATGTCAACGTCCTGGCGGGCAACCTCACCAGCCAGGTCCGCTCCATCGCGGCAGTGATCACCGCGGTGACTGCCGGTGACCTGACCCCGCAGATCACCGTCGAGGCATCCGGTGAGCTCGCCGAGCTCAGCGACAACATCAACAAGATGATCGCCACCCTCCGCGAGACCACCCGGACCAACCAGGAGCAGGACTGGCTCAAGACCAACCTCGCCCGGCTGTCCAGCCTCATGCAGGGCCACCGCGACCTGCCCACCGTCGCTTCGCTAGTGCTCAGCGAACTCGCCCCGCTGGTGTCAGCCCAGCAAGCGGCGTTCTTCCTGGTCCGCGAGGAGGGCGACGGAACCGGGGGGTCGCCCGTCGTCGAGTTCGCCGCCGGCTACGGGGTGCAGAACCCGGATGCCGTCCGTCGCTTCGCGCTCGGCGAGTCGCTGGTCGGGCAGGCAGCCTTGGATAAGAAGACCATCCTGGTTACCGAGGCGCCGCCGGACTACGCCACGATCAGTTCCGGTCTGGGCCAGGCAACGCCGATCAATGTGCTCGTGCTGCCGTTACTGTTCGAAGACAAGGCGCTGGGTGTGATCGAGCTGGCTTCGGTCAACGAGTTCACCACGGTGCACCGGGACCTGCTGGAGCGGTTGCGCGAGTCGATCGGCCTGAACGTCAACACCATCCTGGCTAACTCCCGGACCGAGGCGCTGCTGGCCGAGTCGCAGCGGCTGGCGCAGGAGCTGACTGCCGGTTCGCAGCGGCTGCAGGCGCAGCAGGCCGAACTGCAGAAGTCCAATACCGAGCTGGCCGAAAAGGCCGCCCTGCTGGCCACCCAGAACCGGGCCATTGAGATCAAGAACGCCGAGATCGAGCTGGCCCGCCAGGAGATTGAAGAGCGGGCCGCCCAGCTGGCTGCGGCATCGCGCTACAAGTCGGACTTCATGGCGAACATGTCGCACGAGCTGCGCACCCCGCTCAACAGTGCCCTGGTGCTGGCCAAACTGCTGGCTGACAACCTGGACGGCAACCTGATGGACAAGCAGGTGGAGTTCGCCAAGACCATCCACTCTGCCGGCAGTGACTTGTTGCAGCTGATCAACGACATCCTGGATCTGGCCAAGGTCGAGGCAGGCCGGATGGAACCGTCGATCTCGGATGTCGCCATGACTGCGGTGGTGAAATACGTCAGGAACCTTTGCGAGCCGCTGGCGGCGGAGAAGGCATTGCACTTCCGCGTGGAGCTCGATCCGAGGCTGCCGGCCATCCTGCGTACCGATGAGCAGCGCTTGCAGCAAGTGCTGCGCAACCTGACCTCCAACGCGGTGAAGTTCACCGACGAGGGTGGCGTGACGTTGCGGATCCGGCCAGCTGCGGCCGACGAGGTGGAAAACGAAGCGCTGCGCAGCGCGCCGGCCCGGATAGCGTTCGAAGTGGAGGACACCGGCATCGGCATTCCGGCCGACAAGCTGTCCGTGATCTTTGAAGCGTTCCAGCAGGCCGACGGCACTACCAGCCGGCGTTACGGCGGCACCGGGCTCGGGCTGTCCATCAGCCGCCAGCTCACCCAGCTACTCGGCGGCGAGCTCACCGTCCGCAGCGAACCCGGGGTGGGCAGTGTGTTCACCCTCTACCTGCCCGAAGTCGCACAGCCGTCCACACCAACGGTTGTCGACAGCCCGGCACCGGAGGCTGCCTTCGACCGGTTCAGCCCGCCGGAGCTGGTCCCAGCGGCCCGCTCCCTGCCGCAGCTGCCCGCCTCGCGCGACGATACGACACCGCGCTTCCACGGGGAGAAGATCCTCATCGTGGACGACGACCTGCGCAACGTGTTCGCGCTGAGCAGCATGCTCGAGGCGCACGGTCTGCATGTCGTCTTCGCCGACAACGGAGTAGCGGGAGTCCGCGCGCTGGAACGCAACGACGACATCGCGCTGGTGCTGATGGATGTGATGATGCCCGAACTGGACGGCAACGCGACGATGGCCGCGATCCGCAATCTCAACCGCTACGCCGACCTGCCCATCATCGCGGTGACCGCGAAGGCGATGAAGGAGGATCGGGCGAAGAGCCTGGCCTCAGGAGCCAACGACTACGTCACCAAGCCAGTGGACACCGATCTGCTCTTGCGGCTGATCCACACGCACCTGTACGCGCCCACGGAGCCGGAGACGTCCGAGGCCACCAGCGAGCTGTAGCGGTGTCGCGCGATGCCACTGGGCGACGAACTCGGTCGCGGTATGTGAGGATCTGGACGCAGGCCGTACTCTATGCTCTGTGATCACCCACAGCGGTCCGGTGCGCAGCCTCGCCACGCCTGGCGGCATGCGAGGAGGCGACGGATATGCTGAGGCGATGACCTTGTGTGCAGGTGCGAACGGCCTTGTCCTAGCTTACCGAGGCGGACACGCCCAAGACGGCCTCGGAGAACTGCGCACTACCCGATCGCACCACTCGCGTGGAAAGGGAATGTGATGGCGGCACCGAACATCGGCCATTCGGTCATCAGAGTCATAAATTTCTTCGTGGTTATAATTCTAATTCTCATTCTCTTGAACCTCTTGGGTCCGCCGATCTCGGATGCAATCCCGAGCGCTGC
>DASQVU010000051.1:0-6069 GCA_035640615.1 Pseudonocardiaceae bacterium | reverse complement strand
CAACGCCCCGACTTCGATCACCCGCAGGATGGCGACCCCGGCTTCATCCGAGGCGTGCAGGTCGACCTCAGCGGTGATGGCCCAGTCATGGTGACCGGCTGGATCGTCCAGGATCTGGCGCACCAGCCAGCGATCGGGTTGGTAATCGATCATCAGTAGCTGCGGGCCACGGGCGTCGGCGCCGGTGCCGATCTCGCTGTGTTCAGCGAAATAAGGTTCCACGGCGTCGCGCCAGGCCTGCTCATCCCACCCGTCGTCGCCATCGAGCGCCGCGAGACCGTCCCATTGCCGGCGGGCGGCCAGCTCTACCCGGCGGAACAGCGCATTGCGCACCAGCACGCGGAAGGCCCGCGGGTTCGCCGTCACCGGCGCCGGCCGGTCATCCAGTGCCGCAGGTACCGCCTCCGGCAATTCGGGATCACGCAGTTTCTCCCATTCCTCCAGCAGGCTGGAGTCGATCTGGCGGACTAGCTCTCCGAGCCACTCCTCGAGGTCCCGCAGTGCCTCGGTCTTGGCGTCCTCCGGCACCGTTCGACGCAGCGCGTGGTAGGCGTCGGCAAGGTACCGCAGCACTAGTCCCTCGGAGCGAGCCAGGCCGTAAAACCCGACGTACTCGGTGAAGGTCATCGCCCGTTCGGCAAGATCCCGGGCCACCGACTTGGGAGAGAGCCGCTGATCGGCCACCCACGGGTGACCCTGCCGGTAGGTCTCGAATGCGGCCTCGAGCAGATCGGCCAGCGGCATCGGGTACGTCACATCCTCGAGCAGGTGCATCCGCTCCTCGTACTCGATGCCTTCAGCCTTCATCGCCGCCACGGCCTCGCCCTTGGCCTTGGCCGCCTGGGCGGCCAGTACCTGCCGCGGATCGTCCAGGGTGGCCTCCAGCACCGACAGAACGTCCAGCGGGTACTCGGCCGAATCCGGATCCAGCAGCTCGATAGCAGCCAGCGCGAACGGGGACAGCGCCTGGTTGAGCGCGAAGTCGAGCTGGAGATCCCCGGTGAGCCGCACCGTGCGGCCCTGCTCGTCGGGCACCGGCAAGCGCTCGACGACACCGGCGGCCAGCAGCGCGCGGTACATCGCGATGGCCGCTCGGATCAGCCGGCGCTGCGCGGGGCGGTCCTCATGGTTGTCGGTGAGCAGGTGGCGCATCGCGGCGAACGCGTCACCGGGCCGGTTGGCGACGTTGAGCAGCATCGCGTGGCTGACCGCAAAACTCGATGCCAGCGGCTCGGGCTCGGCGGTGACGAGCCGCTCAAAGGTGCGCTCACTCCAGGACACCGATCCCTCGGGCGGTTTCTTGCGGACGATCTTGCGGCGCTTGCGGGGATCGTCACCTGCCTTCGCCACCGCCTTGGCGTTGTTCACCACATGGTCAGGAGCCTGCACGACGACGGTGCCAGCGGTGTCATAACCGGCGCGCCCGGCTCGCCCGGCGATCTGGTGGAACTCCCGGGCAGTGAGGTGACGGGTGCGGCTTCCGTCGTATTTGGCCAGGGCAGTGAGCAGCACCGTGCGGATCGGCACGTTGATCCCCACCCCGAGGGTGTCGGTGCCGCAGATGATCTTCAACAGACCGGATTGGGCCAGCCGTTCCACGAGCCGGCGGTACCGGGGCAGCATCCCGGCGTGATGTACCCCGATCCCATGGCGCACCAGCCGCGACAGCGTGCGCCCAAAACCGGCGGTGAACCGGAAAGCACCGATGAGCTCGGCGATAGCGTCTTTCTCGGCGCGGCTGCAGACGTTGATGCTGGTCAGTGCCTGGGCTTGCTCGGCGGCTGCGGCCTGGGTGAAGTGCACTACGTACACCGGCGCGGAGTTGGTGGCGAGCAGTTCTTCCAGCGTCTCGTGTAGCGGTGTGGTTACGTACCGAAAATGCAGCGGAATCGGCCGCTGCGCGGAACGGACCACCGCGGTAGGGCGCCCGGTGCGCTGCGTCAAATCCTGCTCGAAGAAGGTGACGTCGCCTAGCGTCGCCGACATCAGCAGGAACTGGGCCCGCGAGAGCTCAAGCAGCGGTACCTGCCACGCCCAGCCGCGATCCGGGTCGGCGTAGAAGTGGAACTCGTCCATCACGATCAGGCCGACGTCGGTATCCGGCCCGCCGCGCAGGGCCATGTTGGCCAGCACCTCCGCGGTGCAGCAGATGATCGGCGCTTCGGCGTTCACGCTGGAGTCACCGGTGAGCATCCCCACCTGCTCGGCACCGAAGACATCGCAGGCCGCGAAAAACTTCTCCGACACCAGCGCCTTGATCGGCGCGGTGTACACGCTCCGCATGCCCTGGGCCAGCGCACTGGCGTGCGCGCCGGTCGCGACGAGACTTTTCCCGGACCCGGTAGGAGTGGCCAGAATCACATTTGAGCCCGAGACGATCTCGATCAGCGCTTCCTCCTGGGCCGGGTACAGAGCCAGGCCCTGACCCGACACCCAGGTGGTGAATGCGTCGAACAGTTCGTCGGCGCTGCCACCGCCGGGCAGCCTGGCTGTGAGAGTCCCAGGGAGAGTCATAGTGCACCAATGGTGACAAGTATGGCGCCGGTGGCGCAGTCACCCTGGGCGGCGCGGCGCGGCGCGGCTCGGCTCGGCGGGCTGGCGCGCCAGGCCGGTCTCCGGGCGGTAGCCTGAGTTCGGTCGGGGACGCTGTGTGTCATGCGGGATAACTAGGCGGGACGACTAGCAGGGAGTGACCGCATATCGACACGGGTCAGTTGGTCGCTGGGCACTACCGGTTGCTCGAGCGGATTGGCAGCGGCGGCATGGGCGTCGTCTGGCGGGCCATGGACGAGCGGCTGCAGCGCCCGGTGGCGGTCAAGCAGTTGCTGTTGCAGCCGGAACTCAGTCCCCGGGCAACCGATGAAGCGCGGGCTCGGGCGTTGCGCGAGGCGCGGATCGCTGCGCGACTGCAGCATCCCAACGCCATCGTCGTCTACGACGTGGCCGAGCACGACGGTGAACCATGCCTGGTAATGGAGTACCTTCCCTCGCGTAGCCTCGCCGCGGTGCTCGCTGAGCGTGGCTACTTACCCGCGCCCGAAGTCGCCTCCATCGGCAGGCAGATCGCCTCGGCGCTGGCCGCCGCACACGCCGCGCAGATCGTGCACCGGGACGTCAAGCCGGGCAATATCCTGATTGCTGACGATGGCACCGCCAAGATCACCGACTTCGGGGTATCACGGGCGGTGGGGGATGTCACCGTCACCCAGACCGGAATGATGGCCGGCACGCCCGCCTATCTGGCTCCCGAGGTGGCCCGTGGGCAGCTCCCGACCCCGGCGTCGGACGTGTTCTCTCTTGGCGCCACCCTCTACGCGGCGCTAGAAGGTCAGGGTCCATTCGGCGATAGCGACAATCCGTTTGCGCTGTTGCACGCGGTGGCCAACGGACAGGTGGTGCCACCTCAACATGCCGGTCCGTTGGCCCCGGTGCTGATGAAGCTTCTGGCCGCTGATCCTGCTGCCCGGCCAGACATGCACCGCGCAAGCCTCGAACTGGCCGCGGCGCCGATCACCCGACCGATACCTAGGCCAGCTCCGGTGTCCCAGCCAGCGCCAGCAGGCAGACCATCCGCCGTGCTGCCGCCAACTCTGGTGACCAGACGCTCACCCAGTCCGGCGCGCATGGCGATGACGGCCGGGCGCGTACCGCAGCGACCCGCCCGGGCCGGCCTGGTCGCGGTTGCGGTGCTCGTCTTGCTCACATTCGCCGGCGTGGGGATGCTGCTATCGCAAGGTTCCTCGGGACAGCAGGCCCTGCACGCCGCCGGGCCAGGAGGCACCGCGGCGCCTACGACGGTGCCAGTACCGTCCGTAGCAGCGCCGCCACGGCAACCGCAGGTGCAGCGGGTTGACAATGCCCAGCCGATCGCCTGGCACGATGCCGGGCAGCTCGTGATCGACTACTACAACGGCCTGGACAACACGGCGTCGGCATGGGCGCTGCTGACACCCGCCGCGCAAGCCACCTTCGGCAGCGAATCGGAATTCCAGTCGTATTGGAGCCAGTACTCGTCGGTCAGCGCGGCCAATGCCTTCGGCGTCACTGACAATCCCGATGGTTCGGTGCGGGTGCCCGTCGAGGTCACCTACAACAAGGCGGGCAGCCCCCAGGTCGTCAAGCGTGCGCTACGGGTAGCCCGGTTCGGTGGCCGGCTGCTCATCGACTCGGATCCGCGGTGAGGTCGTCATCCACCTGGCCCGGGCACCGGCAAACGTAGGTCATCGCCGGGGGCAGGTGGCGCCACATGGTGCGAGTGGGCAGCACCTCACCGAAGGACCGTTCCAGTTCGTGGCGGAACCGGCGGGCCGCGCGGGTCCAGTAGCCCACGCTGTAGGCGGCCGCGGTGAACACCCCGTCGGCTCGCAGCGCACCGGCGAAGATCGCCAGCAACTCGCGCTGCTGTTGCGGACCGAACAAGGTCCACGGCAGCACAGAGACGATCACATCCGCACCGTCCACGCCGTGGTCGGCGAGGATGGCCGGCAGCGTGGCGGCGTCCGCGGTGACCACTCGCACACCCAGCTGGCGGGCTCGCAGCTGCTCGGCGAGCTCAGCATCCTTCTCAACGGCGATCACCATCGCATCCTGGTCCGCCTGCTGGACGATCGCGGCAGTGACCGCCCCGGCGCCGGCGCCGACCTCCACCACCACCGGGGGCCGTCCCCGAGGACCGGACCGAGGTACCACCGCGGCCAGCCGCCGGGCCAGCTCCGGCCCCGACGGCAGCAGCGTTCCGACCTCGCGGGGAGACCTCAGCGCCGCTGCCAAGAAGGCTCCTCGCCCACTACCAAGCGTGCGCTGTACGGGCTCGTGTGAATGCGAGGCGGGATGCGAAGCCATGGTCACAGTGCACACCACCCGGTGCGCCGCCGCACTACCAACCTCGCAGGTGCTTAAGTTGCCAGGCGAATCGACCACAGGAAGGCATCCGATGGCACCGTTACCCAGTGATCGCTACCTTGACTCGTTGACCACCCAGTCCGCGAAAATGGCCGAGGCGCTGGCTGGTGCGGATCTGGAGGTGCAGGTGCCCACCTGCCCGGACTGGACCTTGCGGCAACTCGTCGAGCATCTTGGTCGGGCGCACCGGTGGGCGGCGGGCATCGTCAGTCGACGCCTCACCACCCAACCCGATCTCGACACGCTCGGCGACTCCGAACCGGCTCCCGCAGATGCCGAGGGCATGCGGACCTGGTTCGTCGCTGGTGCGGGCGAGCTGGTTGAGGCGATCCGATCGGTGGGGCCGGAGGCACCTGTCTGGAGCTGGACCGACGACCACAGCGCCGGGTTCTGGGCTCGCCGGATGGCGCACGAGACGGCCGTGCATCGAGCTGATGTTGAGCTGACGTTACATCGCGAGTTCACTTTGGATGCCGATCTGGCCGCGGACGCGATCTCCGAGTGGTTGAGCGTGCTCAGCCTGCCGCAGGCCCTGGAGTACCGGCCTGAACTCGCCGCACTGCGCGGCGATGGCCAGATCCTGCACTTGCACGCCACGGATCCAGGCCTGGGGGAGGCGGGGGAGTGGATCGTGCGCCGCACCCCGTCGGGTCCGGTCTGGGAGCATGGCCACTCCAAAGGCGACGTGGCGGTACGCGGCCCGGTAGTGAGCCTGCTGCTGGTCATGATGCGCCGGATGTCTCCTGGCGATGCGTCGATCACGGTGCTCGGTGATGCGGGGGTCCTGGAGCACTGGCTGGAACACACCCGGTTCTGAGCCTTGTCACCCATCCCGGCTACCCTCCGGCGGCGTGAGCTTTGCGCGATACGACCTCATCGTGGTCGGTTCCGGCTTCTTCGGCCTGACCGTGGCTGAACGTGCCGCCACCCAGTTGAACAAGCGGGTGCTGGTGCTGGAACGGCGCCATCACCTGGGCGGCAATGCCTACTCCGAGGAGGAACCGGAAACCGGCATCGAGGTGCACCGGTACGGCGCGCACCTGTTCCACACCTCGAACAAGCGCGTATGGGAATACGTGAACCAGTTCACCGAGTTTACCGGTTACCAGCACCGGGTGTTCACGGTGCACCACGGTCAGGTGTACCCATTCCCCATGGGTCTGGGGT
>DASQVU010000050.1:0-2719 GCA_035640615.1 Pseudonocardiaceae bacterium | reverse complement strand
CGGGGCATCGGCGGTGTCCCGCCGGACGGGGATGTGCCCCATGGCGCGCATCGCCCAGCCGACGACCGGCACGTCGAAGATGGCCTCCTTGGCCAGGAACCGAGGGGTGCGACCGGCGTCGAGGAGGAACTTCGAGACGAGGAGCGGGTCGGCGTGGGAGACGTGGTTGACGACGATCAGCACGCCACCCTGCTGCGGGATCCGCTCGATGTGTCGCCAGCGGATCCGGAACAGGATGGAGACCGGCGCATACAGGACCCCACAGACGAACCGCCAGCCCCAGCCCAGCGGCTCGCCGCGACCGAGCCGCCGCATCCTCGGCTGCCTGAGCACCACGCCCCCCGTTGCTGCCGGATCCCTGGCTTTCGTGTGGTACTAGCTGTACCACCGAATGGGTGAGCGGTACAAGCTGTACCGCGCCTACCCTGTCGGGCGTGGAGAGCGGGGTGCGGCCGGCCGACCGGCTCTCTGCGCGGCGTGCCGGGGCCGCGAGCGGGTCACCGGCGGACCGGCGGCTGCGCATCCTCGAGGCCGCCGCCCGCACCATCGAGCAGCACGGTCCGGATGCCGCCATCGGACTCGTCGCCGAGGCTGCCGGCCTGGCGCGGCCCCATCTGTACCGCCATTTCGCCAGCAATGACGACCTCGACCGGGAGGTCGCCCGCTACGCCACCCGCCAGCTCGCCGCCTGGATCCGCCCCGCCCTGACCGCGCCCGGCACCCCGCTGGAAATCCTGCGCGGCATCATCGGCCGGACCGTGGCCTGGGCCGCCGACCACCCGAACCTGTACCGATTCCGTGTCCGGTTGCGCCAGGCGCCGGTCGTCACCGAACTCTCCGACGCCGCCTTCGCCTATCTGCGCGCCGCCGGCTACACGGCCCAACTGCCCGCCCAGGTGGTGGCCAGCGTCGTCGGCATGGTCGACGCCAGCACCCTGTGGTGGCTGGACCATCGCGACCAGCTGGACAGTGAGGCGCTCACCGGCCAGGTGGTCGGACAGGTGTGGCTGGTGCTCAGCGATGCCATGCAGCGCCTCGGCCGCCCCATGGACGCGAACACGCGCCTGGTGCCCGACACCTGAGGTCCCGCACGACGAGCGCCGACGGTGTGCTCAGCAGCACTTCCGGCTGCGCTACCGCGGCCACCTGGAGATCGGGGTCCGATCGCTCGCTCGGTCCGATGTGCTCAGGTGAAGTCGGGGTCCTTGGGTCCCTGCCGGGAGCCGTTCGTGCCGCCGACCTCGCTGACCCCGGCGTACGGCTTGTGCCGGGCGCCCACGTGCGCCTCCGCGTGCAGCCGTTCCACCAGGTGCGGATGGTGGAACTCGAACGCCGGGCGCTCGGAGCGGATCCGCGGGATCTCCACGAAGTTGTGCCGCGGCGGCGGCGAGGACGTCGCCCACTCCAGCGAGTTGCCGTGCCCCCACGGGTCATCGCGCAGCGCCAGCTGCCCGTACTTCCACGAGCGCACCACGTTGTAGACGAACGGGATCATCGAGGCGCCCAGCACGAAGCTGAAGATCGTCGAGACCGTGTTCAGCGTGGTGAACCCGTCACTGGGCAGGTAGTCCGCGTACCGCCGCGGCATCCCCTCGTTGCCCAGCCAGTGCTGGACGAGGAACGTGCCGTGGAAGCCGATGAAGGTCAGCCAGAAGTGGATCTTCCCCAGCCGCTCGTCCATCATCCGGCCGCAGATCTTGGGGAACCAGAAGTAGACCCCGCCCATGGCCGCGAACACGATCGTGCCGAAGAGCACGTAGTGGAAGTGCGCCACGACGAAGTACGTGTCCGACACGTGCCAGTCCAGCGGCGGAGAGGCCAGCAGCACCCCGGTCAGCCCGCCGAACAGGAACGTCACCAGGAACCCGATCGACCACAGCATCGGCGTCTCGAAGGTCAGCGACCCCTTCCACATGGTGCCGATCCAGTTGAAGAACTTGATCCCGGTCGGCACGGCGATCATGTAGGTCAGGAAGCTGAAGAACGGCAGCAGCACCGCGCCGGTGGCGAACATGTGGTGCGCCCACACCGTCATCGACAAGAACCCGATCGCGGTGGTGGCGAACACCATGCCCTTGTAGCCGAACAGCGGCTTGCGGCTGAACACCGGAATGATCTCGGTGACGATGCCGAAGAACGGCAGCGCCACGATGTAGACCTCCGGATGGCCGAAGTACCAGAACAGGTGCTGCCACAACATGGGCCCGCCGTTCTGCCGGCTGTAGATCAGCGCCCCCAGGTTGCGGTCGGCCAGCAGGCCCATCAGCGCCGCGGTCAGGATCGGGAAGGCCAGGATCACCAGGATGCTGGTGACCAGGGTGTTCCAGGTCATGATCGGCATCCGGAACATGGTCATGCCCGGCGCGCGCAGGCACACGATCGTGGCGATGAAGTTGACCGCGCCCAAGATCGTGCCCAGCCCGGCCACCGCCAGCCCGGTGATCCACAGATTCGCGCCCAGCCCGGGGGAGTTGGTCACATCCGACAGCGGGGTGTAGGCGAACCAGCCGAAATCCGCCGCCCCACCCGGGGTGAAAAACCCCGCCCCGGTGATGATGCTGCCGAACAGGTACAGCCAGTAGGAGAACGCGTTCAGCCGCGGGAAGGCGACGTCCGGGGCGCCGATCTGCAGCGGCATGATCAGGTTGCCGAACGCGAAGAACAGCGGCGTCGCGAAGAACAGCAGCATGATCGTGCCGTGCATGGTGAACAGCTGGTT
>DASQVU010000049.1:0-5020 GCA_035640615.1 Pseudonocardiaceae bacterium | reverse complement strand
CGTCACCGGCCTTCGCGCTGCCACTAGCCCGGCCGCTCAGGACTGCTCGGGCGGCGGCTTCGGCATCGAGGGTGTCGGTCTTGCCCCGCTGGCGGCGGGTGGCCTTGTCCGGTGCGTTGACCTCGATCACCTCGACCCCGGCCGCCCGCAGGTGCCGGGCCAGCGCCGCCCCATAGGACCCGGTGCCTTCCACTCCGGCCCGCCGCAGCACCCCGAAACTACCCACCCAGCCCACCAACGCCCGATAACCCGCCCCGGTGGCCGGGAACTGTGCGGTGTCCAGCAGCACCCCCAGCGCCGTGATGACCGCGGCGACGTGCACGTCGCTGTGGGTATCCACCCCCACTGTGACCTCATCGGCGGCACTGTCGTCCTGGTCCTCTGAAAGCGGTTGGGGCATGCTGGACATGGTCATTCCTCTTCTGATCGCACGGAACGGATGGCCATCGCCGGGCCGGCGTGGGCGGTCAGAACTGTGACGGTGCCCTGTTGATGGCAAGGCCCCTATCGGGACACGCTCACCCGGTCCGGCAACAGCAAGCACTACCCCAAGCCATGGCCGACAGATCAGTGCCAAGGCAGGTCAGCCAGTTTGGGCTGATGCGTCCTCGCCATGGTGGAGTACCGGCACGAGGTCGAGCTTCGCCGGGTTCCGCGGTTTCCTCCGGATATGATCATGCTGGCCGTGCGCTGGTATCTGCGGGAACCATCCCTGGACTCAGCGAACAGGCTGATCGCCATATCCTCATTGCTACTACCGAGTGGCGCTCGCCGATCCCGGGGAAACCGAGATTAGCGATGAGAGCAGCGCGGGTGTCGGCGCGGACTGGTTACGGAAGTCGGGTCCGCCCCGGGATGAAACCTGCCTTGTCGCGATCACAAGGTCGACGGACCTGATCTAGCCCGCGTCACCATCCGCTGAACACGACTACGATCCCCAAATGTCAGTCATCGCGTTGCGACGTTGGCTGGAATTCGCCTGGCACACCGTGTCCTATCACGCTGGCAAGCAACAGTTACCCGTTATCCTCGGCAAGAATATGGCTATCGCCCGTCAGGTACCTGTAGCTGCTGACCAGGAGAAACGGCAGAACCCACGATGTGGTTCAGCTGCCGAATCCGCTCTACCACCGCGCGCTGGTCATCAGATCGTGGTGCGACTCGCCGCGCGATGTCCCATATGGTTTCCCCGGCTCCCACTTGGACTCTCACCGTGTTCGCCGGGACCCGGGGAGGCGCGCCCTGTCCGAGCCAGCTCAAGCCGCCGACCACGGCCAGCGTTACGGTAGCGGCAGCCACCAGGCGTGCTCCTCGACCGGTCCGCCCCGCGGGTGAGCGCACGGTTTCCGCCGTCCCGACGGTCGAGGTGAGCGCCCGCCTACGCGCCGAAGATGCGGGTCTTTGGTCATCGGCGGAGGGGTCGAAAGGGGGCACGGGTGCTGGAGGCGCCGAAGGCCGTGAGATGAGCGCTGCTGGGGGCGCTGGCCTGACGTCTGCCGGCATGACCTTCCCGCTATGTTGCGTGGGCTGATGGTTCAACTGTGCTGGTGTCGTCATCGATGCTCCTCCTCCCGGCACCTTTCAGTGGACTGTTGATGCAATGTGTTCATCGTGGGTACCTTGGTCACCTCTGATGTTCCCGGTGGGGCTTTTTCCAATCTTTCCCGTATCCACCTGGACACGATTGGGTGCAATGCATCCGCGAGGCAAGGCCCGAAATTCGGGAGTATCGGGATGAGCGCAGCCGCCGGCCGCTACATGCGGTCATTCCGTGCGCGCCGGGCTGTCGCTTCTCGAATGCTGTGACATCCGCATGGACGCGGACCGTGTCCGGCGTTCAGCGCTAATATGACGGCCACGATGGCTTTGCTGTCAACGCAGCGACCAATAGACCGATAGAACAGTGAGGACGAACCTCGCCGAGGACCACAGTACTGCACAAGGAGTTCGGCTCCTCGATCGCGGCCATTCCAGCGGCCCACATCGCGGCCGGAGCATCACCTGCCCCAGGGCTACACCAACTGCATCTGCGGCACCGTCGAGGCGAGAAGACCTTGTCTGACACCACGACCTCGGGCGGTCAATGGCTCAGCTGGGTCAGCGCTTCAACATTCGATGACCTCGAAGGGCTAAAGGCTTGGGCCCGGCCAGACGGCGGGGTGTCGGGGGCGTCCGTCTGGCCGGGCGGTTCCCGGTCCGGACGGTGAAGAGGGGAGGGTAAACGCGTCCGGCCGGGTAGCTGAGACGGGATTTCAATCGAGGAGGTTGTGTCAACGTTATTAGGTCGACGTTGTTAGGGGATTAGTTGGCGTGCCGTGTCGGTGGGATGCCTAGCAGTGCCGCCGCGGGTTCGCGCAGCCGCGCCGATCAGGTCCTCAGCTGCGGGTGTGGTTATGCCGCCACGGGCATGACCGCCGTTAGTGGCGCGTGGTCGAGCAACGCCACCTCGATCCAACCGTGGCCGCGGGGCGTAATGCCGACCATGGGTACGTCCATACCCGCGGCGAGGCGGTGCGCGTTGGTTTGGAAGTCGTCCGCCACCTGGCCGGGCAGCATGTGCACCAGCAGTGTCACCGGTGGGCCTGGATCGACTGAGTGCACCTGCGGGGCCACCATGACCGGTAGCCTCCCTGCGGTCATGGTGTGGTGCGCCAGCTCGGTGTTGCTCATGGTGTCGTTCCACTGCCAGACCACCCCGCTGGCCCACCGCGCCAGTTCATCAGCTTCTCGCCGGCACTGCAGCCAACGCGGCGTCCACCAGCAACGACGATGGTCTGCCCTCTCGGCGTGTTGATCGACGGGGCGTGTCCTCACACCGCTCGAAACGAGCGTCATAATGATTCCCTTCTCTGGCTAGATGCACCGGGTGCACTGTGTGCTGGATGTGTTGTTGTATCTAGATACCCGGCAGGGATCGACCCAAACCATACCCGGCAAGAGTTATTGCCGTAGCGGTACTCCTTGACAACAATCAACAATCATTGCGGTCCACGCATAAGACATTGTTTAGCCATGTTGGACGCCTTCAGGCTCCGAAGCCTGTGATCAATCGAGTTGCCGAGATCACTTCGGGTTGACATTCCACTGGGACGGTCACCTGACCGATCCGCTGGTAGAATTGCTCGAGGTTCGCGCAGAGCGGCTAAATAGGCTCGCCAGCCACCACCGCGCTTCGGCTCTCGGGCTGTTAGGGTGAGTTATTCAAGGCTGCCGACACGGTGTCGGATAAATTGAACTGTTCCCGCAGGCCAGCGACGTCCAGGGCCCGATTGACCATTTCGGAGTGGTGACACACCAACCGTAGCCGGTGGCCTTCTTGGGTAGCGAATTCATTTGCCTCGACCAGCACAGACAACCCGGCGAACCCGATGAATCTCACCCTCTGTAGGTCCACCACCACCAGTGGGACAGCAGCTACCTGGGCAGTCACCAAGGCAGCCAATTCCGGGGCGGTCAGCGCATTAATCTCCCCTCCTACGGTGATCACCCGAGCATCACCACCATGCTTGGCCACCTGCAGATCCAAGATGTTGGAGCACCACGGTCCTGCCCTGCTCAGGGGGCGTGCTACAAGCGCCATCACCAGCTCCTTTCCCTGCCGCAGTGGCGCCGCCACGACGCCAAGGTTCTCTCACGGTCTGGCACCGGCTACCGCACATCCGAAGACCGTGACCGCGCGGTTGCTGACAGTTACCCAGCTCGCTCAGGACTAAACCCCCTTGCGCGCTGCCCCACAGCGGCTCAGCCACCGGGAGGACGCTGCGCTGGGAGCCAGTAGCCCCAGCCAGGCCATGACGGGCGGAAGATCGTCTACAGCAGTGTGGGTGCCGAACTGGTCATCCAGGTCATGCGATTTGGGGAGTATTCGTGGATCAGTCCGCCGAGCCGATCGCGGCGTCGGATGTGAAGCGGGGAGGGTGACGCCGGGGATGGAAGCGGTTGCAGCGGCGCGGCGTGGTTCAGTGTTCGGTCAGACCGGTGGGTGTTGAAGTGCGCCACGTACTCGGCCAGCACAGCTCAAGCTGACGCCGGTTGAGGAATCAGTATCCGATCCAGCAGCTCACGGCGGACGGTGGCGATCCGTCGTTCAGCGATTGCGTTCGCCCGGGGTGCTCGCGCCGCGGTGGGCAGGATCCGGACGGCGTCGCTGGCAAACACAGCATCGAAGACGCCGGTGAACTTGCTATCGCGATCCCGGATCAAGAACCTGAACCCAGCCGCGCAGTCGCCGAGATCCATCAGCAGATTCCGGGCCTGCTGGGCAACCCAGCCTGGTCGGGTTCGCGGTGATCCCCAGCAGGTGCACGCGGCGAGTGGCATGCTCGACCACGAACAGAACGTAAAGCCGGTGCAGCAGCACCGTGTCCACGCAGAAAAAGTCCGTGGCGAGAATGCCGTGTGCTTGGGCGCGCAGGAATTGTCGCCAGCTCGGCCCGTCGCGGCGAGGTGCGGGATCGATACCGGCTCGCTTCGGGATCGACCACACGGTGCTGGGCGCAAGCCGGTAGCCCAGCCCGGCAAGTTCGCCCTGGATCCGTCGATACCCCCCAGGTCGCATTCTCCGACGCTAGCCGCAGCACCAACCGGCGTAGCTCGGGAGCCGTGCAACGGCCGCCGGTGCGGAGGCGTCGCGGCTGGGTCCAGCGTCGGGTCACCAGGTCCCGGCCACCGCAAGATCGTGGCAGGGTGACGACCCGCTGCAGTTGGCCAGCCGGGGACAGCAACCGGGTCAGCGTCGCGAACACCGCGCGGTCCGCCCACGACAATCGTGGGCGGCGGACCTGGCGACGCAACACGGCCACCTGATCCCGCAGCAGCAGAATCTCCGCGTTCTTCGAGCGCGAGCTACGGGCCCAGTAATCCGAACCAAGCCATGACCTGCCGGAAGACGAGATAGAGCAGTCGAACTGGCACGGTCAGTGATCATGCCCGACAGTCACCACCCAGGAACGCAGCAGGCCACGGCCATGGATGACCAGTTCGGCACCCACAGGCGCGCTGTGGGATAACTCATTTGCCG
>DASQVU010000048.1:0-7162 GCA_035640615.1 Pseudonocardiaceae bacterium | reverse complement strand
CCGTTCTGCGTGCAGGTCAACGGCTTCACCCCGGCCTACCTGCCCACCGGGGAGGCGGAGGACTTCCGCGCCGCGCTGTCCTACCAGGGCCCCGACGATCTCGCCACCGGCACCTGGCATCCCTACCAGCTGAGGGTCAACGACCCGCTGCGGATGGGCGGTACCCGGGTTTACCTGATCGGCAACGGCTACGCGCCCCAGTTCACCGTGACCTTCCCCGACGGGCAGCAGCGCAGCTCCGTCGTGCAATGGGCACCGGTAGATATGGGCACCATGCTGTCGGAGGGGACGACCAAATTCGACCCTCCCGGGGTCACCGATGACGCGACACGGCGCACCCGCCAGCTCGCGATCACCGGGTTGTTCGCGCCGACCGCGACGTTCCGCGGTTCGCTGCTGTCATCCGCCTTCCCGGACCTGCTCGATCCGGCCGTGGCGGTCGACGTCCTCAAGGGCGACCTGGGCAACAACTCCGGCCGCGGGCAGTCCATCTTCTCGATCGACCAGTCGATGGTGGACTCCGGCCGGTTGAAGCAGGTGGCCCGAAGCAACCTGCGTCCCGGTGAGCAGCTCACCCTGCCCGACCGCACCATCGTGCGCTTCGACGGCGTGATGAGGTTCGTGTCCCTGCAGGTCTCCTACGACCCGGCGCAGCCCTGGGTACTCGGTTTCGCGGTCCTGGTGCTCGGTGCGCTCGGGCTGTCGCTGACGATCAAGCGGCGCCGGTTCTGGGTACGCGCAATTCCGGGTGGACCGGCCGGTACCGTGGTTGAGCTGGGCGGGCTGGCGCGCACCGAGGCGGCCGGCTACGGCGAGGAGTTCGACCGCATTGCTGCTGACCTGTTGCCGCCAGCGGCGGCGCGCTCACCGGTGCGCACCGGGGCAGCTGAGACGTCCAGGGAGGGAGGATAGGCGATGCTGACCAGCCCGGTCCTGGCGTCGTATAGCGATGTCGCCTACGGCACCGCGCTGGTGCTGTACCTGCTGGCGATGGCCCTGCACTCGGTGCAGTACGCGGCCGCGCGGGTACCAGTGACAGCGGGAGCTGCCGACGGCGGAGCGGTCGCGACGTTGGTGCGATCAGGACCCGAGCGGATCGGCCGGTCCGCGGTAGCGCTGACCGGTCTCGCGGTGCTGGTCCACGCCAGCTCGCTGGCGCTGCGCGGTGCTGCCATCGGGCGGGTGCCGTGGGCCAACATGTATGAGTTCATCTCCGCTATCTGTTTCGTCGCGGTGGCCGGCTGGCTGGTGGTGTTGTACCAGCATCGGAGTGCCGCGGCAGCGTTGCAGCGGCTGGGCGGGTTTGTCCTGCTGCCCGTGGTGGTGTTGATGTTTTTGGGTGGCACGGTGCTCTACGCCCGGGCCGAGCCGCTGATCCCGGCGCTGAACTCGTACTGGATCACGATCCACGTGTCCGCGGCGATCGCTGCCACGGGAATCTTGCTGGTCTCCGGGGTGGCCAGCGTGCTCTACCTGGCGAGCGCGCAGGCGAATTCATGGATTGGCGCCCGCCTGCCGGACAGTGCATCCCTGGACCAGCTGGCGTACCGCACCGCGGTGGTCGCCCTGCCGATCTGGACCTTCGCGATCATCACCGGGGCGATCTGGGCCGAGGCCGCCTGGGGCCGTTACTGGGGTTGGGACCCTAAGGAGACGTGCGCCCTGGTCGCCTGGGTGGTGTACGCGGGATACTTGCACGCCAGGGCGACGGCCGGCTGGCGGGGCCGGGGAGCGGCCTGGATCAACGTGGCCGGTCTCGGCGTGATGCTGTTCAACCTGTTCTTCGTCAACATCGTCATCGCCGGGTTCCACTCCTACGCCGGCATCTGAGGTGGTTCGGGCGCGTCAGTGTTCCTCACCGGGCTGCTGGCGCCTGATGTTCAGACCACGGAGGAACTCCGGATCGTCGTCTGGTGCGAGCACCGAGCGGGATTCCGGGCGCCGCGGGCGCAACGTCTTCCATAGCAGCGCGCTCACTCCGGCCAAACCCATCGCCGCTACCACGTAGTGCACGCCCAGTGTCCTCCTCACGTCGCCACCCCAGCGTAGTAGCGCGCCGCCGGGCCGGCGAGGGCGCCTCACGCAGTCGTCACCCGGCGTTCTTGCGAGCCGCGCGGTCTGCTGAGCGATCTAGCGGCGCGGGGGTGGTGAGCGAGGCGAGCAGTGCTCTGACTTCGGTTTCGCGGAAGCGCCGATGCCCGCCTGGAGTCCTGATCGAACCGATCCGGCCGGCAGAGGCCCATCGCGTGACAGTCTTGGGATCTACCCGGAACAGTGCAGCTACCTCCCCTGGGGTGAGTAGACGTTCGGTGCTCTGTGGCTGTGACATGACGGGCCTCCCCGAGCTCGCCGACCTCACACTAAGGACCTACCGGAGTATCGTGACAGCTCGCCCGCTAGGTACTCGAACGGTTCTGTTCAGGTAAAGCGCCGGTAATGGGATAAACGTCCGAAATCGCTTCCTCGGTCGATTGACAGGGCGTCACTGTCCGTGCCGCACCCGGGTGCCCGCTGGCCGTGAGTTTGGCCGCCGAACGCGACGGGTACTCCAGACCGGATTCCCCCCACGGACACGGAGAGGAGCGATCATGGCTGAAGACCGGACCCAAGCGCCTTCGGCGGAGGAGCTGAAGAACCGCTTCGAGAAGATCGGCGAGGAGTCGAACCTGGGTGCGGGCGAACAAGAGGCCGACCCGGTGACCGCTGAGAACCCGCCCCAAGACATGAAGGCAGGAGACGACAAGAGGGTGCAGACCTGAATCGAGGCTCTACAGAGGTCCTCGCTGAATTAAAGGTTGGCCCCTGACCGGAATCCCGGTCAGGGGCCAACCTTTAGGTTTGTAGCGGTTTACTGCTTGAAGACGTCTTTGATTTTCTCGCCGGCTTGCTTGATGTTGCCCTTGGCCTGGTCCATCTGACCCTCAGCCGCGAGCTGCTCGTCGTCCGTAGCATGGCCGACGGCCTCTTTGCCCTGGCCCTTCAGCTCTTCGGCCTTGTTATCAATCTTGTCACCGAGACCCATAGTTTCCTCCCTCAGTAGTGTGCGCAGTGCACGGCGCCGTATCTAGCGGCCCCTCATGCAGACAACAGCCGTTGAAAAAACTCCCGGTATCGCTGGAAGCTCACCCGTAGATCCTCGGTAGAGGTGGGATCGCTGATCTGGCCACGGGTGACGTTATCGTGAATCTCCTGAAGTGTCCGCTCGACGAGAATGCTGGCCTGGTGCACGGCCTCCTGCGGGTCATCGACGAAGGTGCCCTGCACCTGCTGCCACTGATCGCGTAGTCCGGCCGGATCATTGAGCAATCCCACCCGCTGTGCGCTGCTATCGGCCGCGTCGCGTTCGCTTCGACGGCCGGCCGTCCCGGCTGTTGCCGGCTGGCTGGCGGGTTCGGCCGCCGATACCGGCTGGCTGGCGGGTTCGGCTGTTGCCGGCTGACTGGCCGGTACGGCTGTTGCCGGCTGGCTGGCGGGTTCGGCCGCCGGTACAGCTGTTGCCGGTTGGCTGGCGGGTTCGGCCGCCGGTACCGGTTGGCTGACCGGTTCGGCCGGCGCCGGCTCCTCGATCGGGGCAGTGGTGGCGGGTGCGTCGGGTGCGGGCTCGTCTTTATCCAGGGCGCGGCTCAGCTCATTGTCGATGAAGCGACGTACCCGTCCGCCGAACCCTTCTCGGCGCTCAGGTTCTGCCCCCTCTTGCCGGGTATCCATCTCGTGCCTCCATGGCCTTTCGCGGCTTAGCGGTCGTGCACCAGCTCATCGAACAGGGCGCGGTAGTGCACGAACGCTTGGCGTAGCTCTTCGGTGTCGACGCCATGCCCGTTCTCGCCGTGGCCGGGTGCCTGGCGCTGCCGGGCGGCGTGTGCGGCGCGGTAATGCTCGACGACCTCGGGGTGGTCAGCAGCGATTAGCTCGGCCCGCTCGTTGAAGTCGCTCACCGGGTAGCCCCGGTCTTTCATCACATCGGTGACCAGGCGGTCGGCCTCATCGAGCGCGCGGCCGGGTTGGTCTACGAAGTCGGTTTGCACCGCCTGCCAGCGTTGGGTGTAGCGATCGCGGGCTGCGGGGTCGAGCTGCCGGATGTCAAGCCGATCGCGTCGATGGGCGACGCTACGCAGGTGCCGCTGTGCCTCTCGTTCGCTGCCGCGCGCGGCCACCTCGCGGCGGTATTCCGGGCCGAACCGCTGTTGAAGGTTCGTCCGGCTGCGCCAGCGGGCCGCTATCGCCAGCAGCACGATGACCGCGAACACGACGACCCCCAGGATGATCCAGCCGACGGTGTTCATTTCAAGCCTCCACGCATAAGTCGCTGACCTGGGATTACCCGCTCGCAACGCGCGCTACACCCGGTTTACCCGATTGGCCCATTTCGGCGCGATCGGGGACCTAGAGACATCGTCGGCCGGCTCGCGCACCCCACCGCTGAGTGAGGTTAAGCTCGAATGCCGTGGTGACCCCGCACAGTCCACCAACCGGTGCTGCGCTCGTCCGGGACCTGGCGCTCTACTCCATTGCCCGGCTGGCCATGGTGGCCGTCACCGCGTTGCTGCTGGTGCTGGCCGGTGTTCCGGTGCTGGTCTCCATCCTGCTGGCGCTTGTGGTGGCGTTGCCGCTGTCTATGGTGCTGCTCGGTTCGCTGCGTGCCCGGGTGAACGCGGGGTTAGCGGAACTGCGCGCCCGCCGCCGCGCCGATCGTGAGCGGCTACGCCGCGAGCTACGGGGCAGTGACTCGTAAGTGGCTAACGGTGCGATAACACCATTAGCCACTCACGAGCGCCACCGCGGTGGCGGCCGCCCACACCAGCATGCCCAGTCCGGTATCACGCAAGACGGGGATCAGCTCAGCTCCGGTGGCTCCGCCCCGGACGCGGCGCAATGCGGGCACGAGGAAAATCAGCGCGAGCAGGCCGGCCAACGTGGCCACCCGGACTGTCGCCAGACCCAGGGTCACGGCAAGCGGGACGGTGACCAGCGCGGTGTAAAACGTGCGGGTCCGCTGGTCGCCGAGGCGTACCGCAAGGGTGCGTTTAGCGGCCAGCGCGTCGGTGGGGATATCACGCAGGTTGTTGGCCACCAACACGGCCGTCGACATCGAGCCCACCGCGACCGCGGCCAAGCTGCCGGTAACCGTGACTCGCCCGCTGACCACGTACTGGGTGCCCAGCACCGCGACCAGACCGAAAAAGACGAAAACCGCCAGCTCGCCCAGGGCCGCATAGCCATACGGGCGTGGTCCGCCGGTGTAACACCACGCTGCGGCAACGCAGGCCGCGCCCAGCGCCAGCAGCCACCACTGCCTGGCCAGCGTGACCAGCACCAGCCCCGCGACGCCAGCGACCGCGAAGCTGGCCAGCGCGGCGGTGCGCACCGCGCCAGGTGCCGCGACACCAGATCCAACCAGCCGCGTCGGCCCAACCCGAACGGTGTCGGTGCCGCGAATGCCGTCGGAGTAGTCGTTGGCGTAGTTGACCCCGATCTGCAGCGCCAAGGCCACGACGAGAGCCAGCAGCGCGCGTGCCCAGTGCGAGGCGCCGAGCGCGGCTGCCGCGCCCCAACCCACCAGTACCGGAGCGATCGAGCTGGGCAACGTTCGCGGCCGCGCTCCTTGCACCCACTGTGCCACGCTCGCCACGAGCCAACCCTACGGCGTGGTGCAGCGCTGCGCGGCTACTTTGCGGACGTCCTGGTCACCCGCACGGTCCAATTGCGCTCCCTGCAGGCTGACGTGTGCGGCGGGGATGTACTGCTTCGGGCCGATCCGCAGCCACTGGTCGGTGCTGCCCCGGCTGCCCGTGACAGATTGCCCGCTGACGGCACATTCGATCATCAGCTTGGCCTGGTGGGCGGCCAGGCCGACGGTCGGGTATTTCTCGCCGGGCCCGCTGCGTACGGGAAGGACCGGAATCTGCACGATCGCCGGCGAGCCGGCCTGCACCCACAGGTAGCTGACGGTGACCCAACTGTTGTTGTGCAGCCCGAGACCGTCGAAGAACGTGCCATCCGCCAGGTCGATTCCCGCCGGGTTACGCACGTCCCGGCCGAACTGGTCGGTGCCGTCGTGGTACCCGTCGGTGTAGGCGGCCTGCGCCTCAGGCTGCCCCTGAGGCAGGTCTGGCCAGGCCTGGCGGGAGTCGGTGGTGTTCCAGTAGTCATCGGTGGTGTTCCACGGCCCGACATCCCACACCGGTGCCCATTCGCACCGACCATTGGCCGCGCATATCTTCACGGTGTAGTCACCCGAGTCGCGGGGAGCCAGTCCGCGGCGCGACGGGAGCGCGACGAAATGGTCCCGCTCATGGATTACATGGCCGTTCGCGGTGGTGGCCCCGACCAGGCCTTCGCGGGTGGCGAACACCTGGTAGCTGGGTGCGTCACTGGGGCGGGCAGCGAGCAGGCTCACCCCGGGCTTGGCGGTCAGCCGGACTGATCTGACGACAGGGCTTGCGCCGCCCTTGGCGGCGTGCAGCAAGATCCGGATCTGGACGGCCGTCACCGCGGCGCCCAACCTGGCAGGAGCCGGTGAGCTGGCCGGTACCCACTCGGTCCACGATCCATCGCCGCGGGTACCGCGGACGTCCACCTCGACGGCCGAGCCGGCCGGTCGCTCGGCGACGACGTCCGCCACCACCTGGCTGCTGAGCTGGGTCAGCGGCTGCACCGCGGCGATCAGCATGCCTTCGGGACGATCGGACCTGATGCTCGCCGGACCGCCAGGACGGCCATCCAGGCGTAAGCCGCCAGCATCGAACCGCACGTTGGAGTCGTCTGCGTCCGGGATCAGGCGGGCCAACCAGGTCGTGACCTTGCCTCTGGCTTCGCCGCTGCCTTCGGCCGGGATGCTGCCTTGCGCTAGTGCGGGTACGCCCGCGCCAGCCATCCCCACGAGCAGCGCGACGACGGCCAGGGCGGCAATTCGGGCCGCGGTGCGGACCCTGCGGTAGCGAGGAGCCGGCGGCGCCACAGGATGCTCCTGACTGTTCGCCTGTTACGTAGGTGACTGTGTGACCCATGTGACCGTTGAGGTTTATGTTGTTCAGAGAACCCGTCCGAGGCGGTGACGTCCATACCCAGAGTGGGTGAACACGGACGCAACGTGTCGATCTAGCCAGTGTGCGCGGTGAGGAGAGTCCGGACCGCTGCGCGGTCGGGCTTGCCGACGCCGCGC
>DASQVU010000047.1:0-13870 GCA_035640615.1 Pseudonocardiaceae bacterium | reverse complement strand
TATCGATACACCCTTATGGCTCTTTTTGGCGCTTTGGTCGCGAGCTTAACGTGTGGAGGGGTCCGGCTCTCATGCTTAACCGTAGTGGTCGTGCTCCGGAGGTGCCGTGCGGTGTTGACCGGGGTCACCGGGCGCACCCATGACGAGAGGATTGGCGAGCTATGTTGCAGTCGGCTACCGCCCCAGGCCGGGCTACTAGCAGCGTGATTGCGTGTGCGGTGGGCACCGTGGGTTGCTTGGCCGTCGCAGCCATTCACATCATCGACCAAGGTGGCGTGCCCGGATCAAAGGACCCAGGATACGTCCAGATTCTGTATTACATTCTCGAGGCCGCCGGCATCGTGGCCGCCGTACTGTTGCTGGCGAACTTCGCAAAACGGGGTTGGCTGCTGGCGCTGGGTGTGGCCGCGGGCCCAATCATCGGCTACATCCTGTCCCGTGGACCCGGATTACCCGACTACCGCGACGACATCGGCAACTGGGCCGAGCCGCTTGGCGTCATCAGCCTCGTGGTGGAGGGCATGCTGCTGATACTCGCCGCCACGATGCTGGCACCGGCTGGCCGAAGTCGCTGACCACTCACCAGGTGGCCGCCGGGTGGCGGCCACCTCTCCAGCCGCAAACGAGTGGATTACTACAAAAAGAATGTAACTACTCAAAGTCATAGAATGGTGACGTCTGTCCGTCCGACTGGCGAGGCCGTCTCAATCAGGTTATAGTGGCCGGGGACGGCCTAAGCAATGATCCGAAGGTCCTCGATCGAGCTGTAGCAGCCAGTAGTAATCCGGGCGCCGAGAAGGCGTAGCGAGCCCGTTAGTGCGTTTATGCCGTCGTCCAATTCACAGCTCGTAAGCGCGAGAGGACCTGAACGATGGACGCGATTATCGAAACGCTGACGTTCTCTATCGTCCTACTTATCGTAGGATTGGGCTGTGTGGTCATAGGTGTTGCCGGTCTGCTCTGGCTCGCTGGGCGGGATTCCCGAGGTAAAGACAGCAGGTGGGATAAGTTGACCGCGAATGAGTCGTTCCCGCTGATCTCGGCGCGACCGCGCAACGGCAATGACGATGCTACCCACCGTGCTCGCCGCGGCACATCTCGCTCGGCTGGCCATCCTTAGTGGGGTTGGTCGCGATCCCCTGGTCGAGTGCTGGTCATCTGTAGTTCACATCGAAAGGGCAGGGTCGCCGCGTGACATCGCTGCCTGGCAGTTATCGGCCCCCGCCGGCTCAACGGCCAAGACGGCGCCTGCGCTGGCTGTGGACCGCCGTGTTCGTCGCAGCCGTGCTGGCCATGGTCGGGATCGGCGCGCGCCACGTTGCGGACCAGCTCGCCGCAGCGTCGTCGATATCCCCGACCTTGGGGGTGGTACCGGGGGTCTGGGCGCCGGGAACTCCGCATACCGGGTCGCCCTGGTGGGAACCGCCGGCGGGATCAATGCCCTCGACGCACTCGCCGCCCTCAGTTCCCTCGGTGCCGTCCCCCGCTGCGGTGACTCCACCGCCGCGGGCGTCGCGCGGGCATCTGCCGGCACCGGGCTCGTCCGGTACCGCTGGCGGGTTGCTGGATCTCCCGGCGCTGGCGGGCAAGGTGGATCCCGGCTTGGTGGACATCAATACCCAACTCGGCCAGCCGAACGTGCAAGCCGCTGGTACCGGGATCGTGCTCGACTCATCCGGTGTGGTGCTCACCAACAACCATGTGATCAGCGGTGCCAGCACCATCAACGTGACCGACATCGGCAACGGTCAGACCTACCCGGCCACGGTCGTCGGCTACGACCGCACTGATGACATCGCCGTGCTCCAGATGCAGGGCGCTTCGGGCCTGCCGACCGTTGCGATCGGTGACTCCAGCACGGTCGCGATCGCCGACCCCGTTGCCGCGATCGGCAACGCCGGCGGCCGTGGCGGCACGCCCAGCATCGTGGCGGGTACGGTCTCGGCGCTCAACCAAGCGGCCACCGTCAGTGATGAGCTCACCGGCGGCATCGAGCAACTCGCCGGGTTGATCCAGATCACCGCTGATATCCAGCCGGGCGACTCCGGGGGTCCACTGATCAACAGCGCTGGAGAGGTCATCGGTATCGACACCGCCGGCGCGGCCGGATCGCGGGCCTCACCAGCGGGCGACGGGTTGGCCATCCCGATCAACGACGCAATCGCCATCAGCAGGCAGATCCAGGCCGGTACCGCCTCCGCCACGGTGCACATCGGAAAGACTGGCGTGCTCGGCGTCTTCATCCAGGACACCGGTGGGCCGGGCCGGCGGCACGCCCGGCTGGCGCACCGGCGCAGCGCCACCGTGCCCGGTGCCGCTGTCACGGGTACCGTGGCCGGCTCTCCGGCTGGGCAAGCCGGGCTGATGGCCGGAGATGTCATCGTCTCGCTGGACGCTACGGCGATCGACTCGGCCAGCGCGCTGATCACCGTGCTGGCCGCGCACCATCCCGGTGACTCGGTGCAGGTGGTGTGGGCCGACCCGGCGGGTCAGCAGCACACCGCAACGGTGATCCTGACGCCCGGCCCGCCGGA
Organism: Pseudonocardiaceae bacterium; assembly: GCA_035640615.1. Taxonomy (GTDB): domain Bacteria; phylum Actinomycetota; class Actinomycetes; order Mycobacteriales; family Pseudonocardiaceae. The sequence continues at coordinate 11,336 of DASQVU010000047.1, read as the reverse complement.
CTAGCCGGACAGCAGCGCGCTGGCCGTCAGCGCGAGCGCCACGCTGGTCGCTTGCCGCCAGGTGAGCCGTTCCCGCAGTACCAAGCGGGCGAGGACGACCACTACCACGGGGTAGAGCGAGACGAGCACGGCGCTGACACTCAGCGCCCCGTCCCGGGTCGCCAGCAGGAACAGGATGTTCGCCAGCATGTCCGCGGTGCCGCTGAGCACGATCAGACCCCACCACGTCCACGGCGCCTCGCCGCAACCGCGGCGGGCCAGCACCAACGAGCCGAACACCACCACGGGCGCCACCTTGGCCGCCAGCAGCGGCCACAGCCCGGAATCGGGTGCAGTGGCGTCGAGCGCGACGAAGAACAGGCCGAACCCGACGCCAGACGCGAGACCCAGCAGTGGTCCGCGGGCGGTAGCTTGATTCTGGTAAACCCCTGCGGTGGCCAGTGGGATCGCCAGCAAGGCTACCGCGATACCTCCCACGGTTATCGGCCCGATGCGTTCCCCGCTCAGGACCCCGACCAGCAACGGCAGTCCCGCGCTGGTGAGCGCTGACAGTGGCGCGACCAGGCCCATCGGCCCCCGGGCAAGCCCGCGGAAATAGAGCACCAGCCCGCAAGACCCCGCCAGGCCGGCCAGCGCGCCGACCCCCGCTGCGAGAGCCGAAGGCCGGCCGGGCAGCAGCAGTAGCGCGGGCAGCAATGCTGCGGCGCCGGCGAATTGCCCGGCAGCGATGACGGCCAGCGTGGCCGAGGTGCGCCGGGTCGCCAGGCCGCCGGCGAAATCGGCAACGCCATAACCGACCGCGGCGGGCAGCGCGAACTGGACGGTCATCTCCCCACCATTTACTTGACTGAACTATCAGGCCAGTATATTGGACTCTAACCGCGCCAGCACTGTGGTACAAGTTATTGGCCGGGTAGTACGGCATACTGCACTGAATGCAGGATCCGGAAGAGGTCGCCGCCGCGGTAGGCCGCAACGTGCGCGCGTTGCGCCAGCAGCGCCGGATGACCATCGATGCGCTGGCCGCCGCCTCCGGGCTCAGCCGCGGCACCGTCATCCAGGTGGAATCCGCCCGGGGCAACCCGAGCATCACCACGCTGTGCAGCCTCGCCGCGGCCCTGCAGGTCGGCGTCGCCTCGCTGGTCAGCGCCGACTCCGCACCCCGGGTCACTTTTCGCGCCGCGGCCGACGCGGCGGCGCTGTGGACCAGCACCGCTGGCAGCCGTGCCCTGTTCCGGATCGGCACCGACCCGCCCGACGTGGTGGAGCTGTGGGACTGGACGCTACAGGCCGGCGACGCATTCGACGGCGAGGCGCACCCGCGGGGCACCATCGAAGTGCTCTTCGTGCTCGACGGGGTGCTCGCGCTGCAGGTGGGTGATGAGCGCCGGGTGTTGAGCGTCGATGACGCGGTTGTGTTCGAGGCGCACGCCCCGCACCGTTACGCCAACGAGGCTAGCGCGCCGGCGCGGTTCATCATGGTCGTCCTGCAATTCGGCGACACCGGCCTGGTCCCACCGACCAGCATCGCCCCCGCCGATCCCGACTGACCGGTATCCGCCCCCCTTCCCCCGACATGGAGACATATCGAGATGAAACCGGGCGCCGGCACCCCGATATGTCTCCATATTGGGCGCTGGCCGTCACTTAAATACTGCCGGTCAGGTCGGCGCACAACATATCGTCGACAGCATGCCGATGAACGTCATTCACCGGCGGCTGTGCCGCTCGGAGACTTGGGCGTGCACCGTGCGGGAGCAGCTGCTGCCGTGGGCCCTGCGCGGTGTCGATCTGGGCGGCGACGTCCTGGAGATCGGCCCCGGCTACGGGGTGACCACGCGGCTGCTCACCGACCGGGCGCGACGGCTGACCGTGGTGGAGGTCGACCCGGACCTCGCCGGGGCGCTGGACGCTGAGTTCGGTGACCGGGTGCGGGTGCTGCACGGCGATGGTGCCGATCTGCCGCTCCCGCAGAGCTCGTTCGACGCGGTGGTGTGTTTCACCATGCTGCATCACATGCCTTCGGTCGCGGCGCAGGATCGCTTGTTCGCCGAGGCGGCGCGGGTGTTGCGGCCGGGCGGGGTATTCGCCGGCTCGGACAGCAAACTGAGCCTGCGCTTCCGGCTGCTGCACGTCGCGGACACCATGGTGGTGGTGGACCCGGCCACGCTGCCGCACCGGCTGCGCGCGGCCGGCCTGGTGAAGCCCGACGTCGCGGAGGGTCCAAGGTCGATCCGGTTCCGGGCGTTTCGGCCATGTTGATCAGGGATGCAACGTGTGATGACTGGGCGGCAATCTGGCCTTTCCTGCGTCGCATCGTGGCGGCTGGCGAGACTTACTGTTATGACCGCGACCTTCGCGAGGACCAGGCCTGCCGCTTATGGTTGCTGGAGCCGCCCGGCCGGACCGTCGTCACCGTCGACGCCCAGCACGATGTGCTCGGCACCGCCAAGATGCATCCCAACCAGGGCGGGCCGGGCGCGCATGTGGCGACCGCCAGCTTCATGGTCGATCCTGCGCAGGCCCGGCGCGGTCTCGGGCGGATCCTCGGCGAGCACGTTCTGGCCTGGGCACGTGCTGAGGGTTACCGAGCGATGCAGTTCAACGCCGTGGTCGAGACCAATACCGGTGCGGTCGCGTTGTGGCGCTCGCTGGGCTTCCAGATTCTGGCCACCGTGCCGGAAGCGTTCCACCACCCAGTGCACGGCTACGTCGGGCTGCACATCATGCACCGCCACCTCTGAGCCTGCACTACCGCCTAGGTATCCCGACATGGAGACATATCGGGGTTCATCGACGGTCAGCAACCCGATATGTCTCCATGTCGGGAGGGCCGGGGCAGGGAGCCGCCCTTAGGCTCGTCAGGGTGGGGGCGGATGCGCTGGCGCCGCTGATGGAGCTGCCGGGCGTCGAGGCTGCGGTCAGGCGGGTGCGCGACGCGGTGAGCGCGGTGCACCGGCATCCAGTGAACCGAAACCGCTGGCCGGTGACGGCGGCGGAAGCGTCGGTGCGGGCGGCCCGAGCTTCAGCGGCCCTGGACGGTGGCCGGGCCACGTTAGCCACCGACGGGTCGGTGCACGACCCGGTACTGGCCGGCGCATTGCGGGTGGCGCAGGCTCTGGGCGGGTTACTGAGCACCTGGCAGCGCGCCCCGTTGCAGGCGCTGGCCCGGCTGCACGTGCTGGCCGCGGCGGATCTGTCGCCGGAATTCGAGCTGGGCCGGCCGGATGCGTCCCCGGCCATCGCCGCCCGGCTCGACGGGCTGGCGCATCTGGTCGCTGGAGGTACTCAGGTGGCCGCGCCGGTGTTGGTCGCGGTGGTGCATGGGGAGCTGCTGGCGCTCAGCCCGTTTGCGGCTGCCAACGGGGTGGTCGCGCGGGCCGCGGCGCGGCTCACCATGGTCTCGAGCGGCCTGGACCCGAAGGGCTTGGGGGTGCCGGAGGTCGCCCATCTACGCCGCGAGCGGGAGTACCGGGCGGCGGCAGCCGGCTTTGCGGGTGGCGGCGCTCAGCCGGTCAACGAGTGGATCTTGCACTGCTGTGCCGCCCTGACTGCGGGCGCGCGCGAAGCCACGTCGATCGCTAAGGCCGTCACAAGAAGTAATCAATAACCGCGAAAGCGTGACCCGCTAATGATGACGGCGGCGCCGCTGGACGCTCATCGCGAGCTTCCAGAAGCGCCGCCGCCTGCACGGACTATCGGGGTACCAAGCGTGCAACTCGTGTCGTACCCAACGGGGTCTCGGCGCCCGCGTCCCCCGAGGACGCGGTACGCAGACCCTTGACGACAAGCCTCCCGCGGCGTGCTGCGCGTGGGGTGCCCGACGCCCGTGCACGGAGCCCCGGTCGGGGTGGACGGTACTTCTCTGCCGCACCGCCCCTGGCCTTCCAGAGGTCCGTGCCGTCATGTCTACTCCGTGGCTCCGAGCACAGCAAGAGGCCCGATCAGGCAAACCAGTTCGGCTACTATTCGTGAAAATAAGTAGCACGCCTCAGCCATTCGACGTAAGCCAACGCTCATTGAGCCCACAACGCTCAACGCAGCTCCTAACGCTGACGCCTGCGTAGCCCGTACCAGGCGGCGCCAGCGGCAGCCACGGCGCCCAATCCAACAGCAGCAGCGATCTGCGCCCCGGAGGGCGCCGGGATCCTGGTGCGCAGCGATACCGGGTTGGAGAAGGCGAGCACCGGCCAGCCTCGCTGCTGCGCTTCCCGGCGAAGCGCCCGGTCCGGATTCACCGCCGTCGGGTGGCCGACTGCCTCCAGTAGCGGCAGGTCCGAGATGGAGTCCGAGTAGGCATGGCAACGTTGCAGCTCGTAACCCTGCTCCTCGGCCAGCTGCCGGGCGGCCAGCGCCTTGTTCTCCCCGGCGCAATAGAACTCCACGTCGCCGGTGTACCGGCCGTCCTGGGTCACCATGCGGGTCGCCACCGAATGTGTCGCGCCGATCATCTTGGCGATCGGCTGCACCACCTCCGCCCCGGACGCCGACACCACAACGATGTCCTCACCCCGCTGGCGATGCGTGGCGATCAGATCGGTGGCCTCGGCATAGACGAGTGGATCCACCACGTCGTGCAACGTCTCCTCGACAATGGCCGTCACCTGCGCGATATCCCAGCCGGTGCACTGCGCCGTGATATGTGCTCGCATGCGCTCCATCTGCTCGGTGTCGGCGCCGGCGAGCAAATACATGAACTGGGCATAGGCACTTTTGAGCACGGCCCGCCGGTTGATCAAGCCCTCCTGGAAGAATGCTCGGGAGAACACGAACGCGCTGGATTTGGCGATGATCGTCTTATCCAGGTCGAAAAATGCCGCGACGCCCGAGGAGCCCGGGCTGGGGGAGCTCACGATAGGCAGCATATGAGGCGTCCCGGCGTCGGTGCCGCTCGCGCCGACTTACTGCACCACACGGTGGGGGCGGGGGGTATGCTTACTCATCCGGCTGGTGAGCCGGAAGGGGTCAGCCCGACCCCCCGGGGCTGACACTCTGGCGACCCCCGTCTCCTCCTGGCGGGGGTCGTCCCCTGCTCCCGTGATCACGGCGTTCCCCCAGTTGTCCACAGTGACCCCCACTGTCCACACGTTGATCATGGCAGGGTCGCGCTGCCGGTGCCGAGCACCCCATAGTGCACGCCAAGACGATCACATGGCCCCCATCGGGCTGGCGGCAACAGGGGAAACGATGCACGCAACCGGGGTATCCCCGGCCGCTCGGCGGCCGGTGCTGGATGCGGCCGCTCGGCGGCCGGTACTGATGATGGCGCCTGGTGGAGTGGCCGACGAGGTATCCCGGCTCGCGGCGGCGGCGGGATGCGAGCTTCATCGGATCAGTGACGTGGGATCGCTACGCGAGCAGTGGAGCTGCGCGCCGCTGTTGCTGCTGGATCCCGCAGCGGCCACAGCCAGCGCGGGCGCTGGTTTGCCCCGCCGCGACGGGGTAGTGATCGTCTGCGCCGACGCTGGTCCGGATGCGTGGCGTTGCGCGGTCACGGTGGGTGCCCAACACGTGGCGGTGCTGCCGGATGCGGAAGCCTGGCTAGTCGGCGCGTTGGCTGATGCGGTGCAGGCGCCGGCGCAGCCGGGACGGGTGCTGGCCGTGGTCGGCGGCCGTGGTGGCGCTGGGGCATCGGTGTTCGCGACCGCGGTTGCGGTAGTGCTGGCGGGCTCGGGTCGCCGCGCGATGCTGGTGGATTGTGACGCCCTGGGCGGTGGCCTGGATCTCGCCGTGGGCGCGGAGAAGATCGAGGGGCAGCGCTGGTCCGGGCTCAGTCTGGGTGGTGGGCGGGTCCCCGCCTCGGCACTGCATGCCGCGTTGCCCACCGCGCGCCTGGGCGGCCGGATCACCCTCACGGTGCTGTCGTGCGATCGAGATGGGCCAGGCCCAGACGGGGTTGCGGTGCGAACCGTCTGTGACGCCGGGCGGCGCGCCGGGGAGACGGTGATTTGCGACGTCCCGCGGTACCCGTGCGAGCCAGGTACCGCAGCCTTCGAGACCGCCGACCTGGCTGTCCTGGTGGTGCCTGCCGAGGTCCGGGCCTGTGCGGCGGCCGCCGCGGTGGCCACACGGGTGTTGCGTTACGGGGTCGGGCTGCACCTCGTGGTGCGAGGACCCGCACCGGGCGGGATCACCCCCAGGGACGTCAGCCGCGCACTGAATTTGCCGGTGCTCGCCGCGATGCGCCCGCAGCCGGGCTTGGCTGGCGCGCTGGATCGTGGTGCGGTGCCAGGCCGGTCTCGGGGACCGCTGGCCACCGCCGCACGCCAGGTGCTGGCCGCATTGGACAGTACTGCCCGGTCGCAGGGCAGCGCTGCGTGAGCACGCCTGGGGGCCAGGCGAGTGCTGCGGCGGCGCTGGCGGACCGGGTGCGGCACCGGTTGGCGGCCACTGGCGCACCGGTATCGCCGAGCGCGGTGGCGGCCGCGGTGCGCGCCGAGTCCGATGGTGTGGTGGCCGATCTGCAGGTACTCGCGGCGCTGCGGGAGCTACAGCAGGAACTGGTCGGCGCCGGCCCGCTCGAACCCCTGATAGCTGATCCAGAAACCACTGATGTCCTGGTCAGTGCGCCTGACCAGGTATGGGTCGAGCGGGGCGGCGAGCTGCGGCGCACCGGGGTGCGGTTCGCGGATCCAGAGGCGGTGCGCCGGCTGGCCCAGCGGCTGGCGCTGGCTGCGGGGCGGCGGCTGGACGATGCGTCGCCGTTTGTGGACGCAATGCTGCCCGGCGGGGTCCGGCTACATGCCGTGCTGCCGCCGATCGCCACCGGCTGCACCTGCATATCACTACGGCTGTTGCGACCGGCCCGCCACGGGCTGGACGCCTTGCAGCAGGCCGGCAGCGTGTCCGCCGAGGCAGGCGCGCTACTGCGGGCCATCGTCACCGCCCGGCTGGCCTTCCTCGTCGCCGGGGGCACCGGCAGCGGCAAGACCACACTGCTCGCCGCGCTGCTGGGTTGCGTGCCTGCAGGCGAGCGGATCGTGTGCGTGGAGGAGGCTCCGGAGCTCAGCCCACGGCACCCGCATGTGGTCCGGTTGGGTACCCGGCAGCCCAACATCGAGGGTGCTGGTGAGGTGACGCTTCGCGAGCTGGTGCGCCAGGCACTGCGGATGCGCCCGGACCGCCTGGTCGTCGGGGAGGTGCGGGGCGCGGAGGTATGCGAGCTGCTCGCCGCGCTCAACACCGGGCATGACGGTGGTGCCGGAACGCTGCATGCCAACTCCCCGCCCGAGGTGCCGGCCCGGCTAGAGGCGCTGGCCGCGCTCGGCGGCATGCCACGCCATGCCTTGCACAGCCAGCTCGCCGCAGCGGTGCACGTCGTGCTGCACATGGTGCGGCGCGGGGGCGCGCGACGCCTGTCCGCCGTAGGCGTACTCGACCGCGACGGTGACTTGGTGCGGGTACTGCCGGCCTGGCATGACGGGCGCTGGGGGCCGGGGCGCCACCGGCTGCGCGATCTGCTTGATGGCCGGGGCGGGGATGTGCCGTGCTGAGCCTCGCCGTGCTGGCGGCTGCGGTGCTGTGCTGGCCAGCTCAGGCTAGCCGGGTCCGGCTTACCGGATTGCGCCGCGGCGGCGCGGCGGCTCAGATTTCCCGGACGGCCCGGACCACGTCGGATAGCAAGCTGTTGCTGGGAGCTCTGGTTGCGGCAGCCGGTGCGCTGCTGGCCGGGGTTGCTGGTGGGCTCGCCGCGGTGATGGTGACCGGCACCGCCACCGGGTGCTGGCGGGTAGGCCAGGATCGCCGTGCAGCGGCCGCAGCGGCCACCGGCCTATCCGACGCCCTCGGCATCCTGGTGGCGGAACTGCGCGCCGGGGCTCACCCCGCCGACGCACTGCAGGCCGCCGCTGACACCCATGCTGAGGTGGCTACTGGTGTCGCCCGGGCACTGGCCACTGTCGCTGCCACGGCTCGCCTCGGCGGGGACGTGCCGGCGGCGTTACGCGGCGCGGGTCCTGCGCAGCTGCAGTGCTGGTGGGACCGGCTGGCTGCGGCCTGGTTACTGGCCGAGCAGCACGGGATCGCGCTGGCGGACCTGCTCGACGCGGTGCGCTGCGACACCGAGCACCGGGTCCGGTTCGCCGCCGAGGTGCAGGCGCGGCTGGCCGGCCCACGGGCTACCGCCGGGGTTCTCGCAATACTGCCGCTGCTGGGCCTGGCACTCGGTCAGGCGCTGGGCGCGGCACCGTTGCGGGTCCTGTGCGATACCCCGGTGGGTCAGCTGCTGCTGGCGATCGGTACTGCGCTGGCGTGCGCCGGTGTGTGGTGGAGCGCGCGGCTGATCTCTCGCGCGGTGCCGGCATGACGGCCCAGGTGGTAGCCAGCCTGCTGGTAGCGGCTGCGATGGTGGTGGCGCCGGGCGCGGCCGGACCCCGTGCGCGGTTGCCGCGACCCAGCGACGCCGGCCGTACACCCGGCAACGATCGCCCGGCATGGCAGTTCGGGTCTGGTGCGCACACCGGCAGTCAACCGCTGGAGCTGGCCGCAGCATGGGAACTGCTGGCCGCATGCCTGCGCGCCGGGATGCCGATGGCTGTTGCGTTACGGGCCGTCACGGCCGGAATCGCTGGGCCAACCGGATCGGCATTGCGCCGCACGGCGGAGCTGCTCGTGTTGGGCGCCAGCCCGGCACAGGCCTGGCAGCCGGCTCTGGAGTGCCCCGCCACCGCGCGGCTCGCCAGGTCCGCCCGGCGTAGCGGCTGCGGCGGTGGCGCGCTGGCCGACTCACTCATCCGGCTGGCCGGGCAGCTGCGAGCGGACACTGCTGAGCAGTGTGAGGCCGGCGCGCAACGAGCCGGAGTGCTCATCGCCGCCCCGCTGGGGCTGTGCTTCTCCCCGCCTTTCTCGCTATCGGGGTCGCGCCGGTATTGATCGGACTGGCCGGCGGGCTGATGTCGCAGTGGTAGTCACTATTGAAGGGAGTTCCCCCATGATGATCAAGGTTCTGCAGCAGTGGCGGCGCGTGGTGGGTGGCGACGCCGGGATGAGCACCGTTGAATACGCGATCGGGACGATCGCCGCAGCGGCTTTCGCGGCGGTGCTCTACAAGGTCGTGACCGGTGGTGCGATTACCACAGCGCTCACCGATTTGGTCCAGCAGGCGCTATCCGTGAAGTTCTGATGGCTTCTGTTGAGGGGCCCGACGACCAGGGAATAGTCACGGTGGAGGCGGCGCTGGCGCTGTGCTCCCTGGTCGCCGTGCTTGCCCTCATGCTGGCGGCGGTGTCGGCGGTGGCGGCTCAGTTGCGCTGTGTCGACGCCGCCCGTGAGGCCGCGCGGCTGACCGCGCGCGGTGAGCCAGACCGCGCGGAGCAGCTCACCCGCCGTATCGCCCCGCGTGGCGCGACGATCGCGGTAACCGTCAACGGTGATGATGTGCTTGCCCGGGTCTCGGCGAACCCGGTGGCCGGGCTGTTGCCCGGGCTCGAGGTCGGAGCCGAGGCCGCCGCGGTCATGGAGCCGGTGGAGGCGCCATGACGGGTGATGACCGAGGCATAGCGAGCGTGTGGGCGGCGGTGGCGATCACGGTGCTGGTCAGCATCGGGGCATGCGGCCTGCAGCTGGGCGAGGCACTGGTTGCTCGCCACCACGCCGAGTCGGCAGCGGATCTGGCGGCACTGGCCGCCGCCGCGCACATACTGCCCGGCGAGCAGTACGCCTGCGGCGAAGCTCGCCGAGTCACCGAGCGGATGCGGGTAACGCTGGTGTCCTGCCGGACCCACGACTGGGACGTCCTGATAGACGTCGCCGCCCGACCACCTGGCTGGCTCGGCACCCTGGGAACCGCCACCGCCCAAGCCCGCGCCGGCCCCGCCTAACCCGTCCTCGCCCCCGTGCCCGGTGTGTCGCGTCCTCGTGCCCGGTGCGTCGCGTGCCTGTGCTCGGTGTGTCGCGCCCGGGGTCAGGTGTATTCGGGCTCCGCAGCGACGAGGTCCAACTGTGCGTACACCGGCTTTTAGCTACTCCACCATCTCCACTGGGCGATGCGGGTGAGCTGGGCGGGTGCGCCTCCTGACCGACGCGGGTCTCGCCGGTGCTGCGGCCGCAGGCGGTGGGCTTTACGACGAGCGCGCCGTTATCACCGGCAGCATGACCCAAAACTACTGTGACGTGAGTGCTTATCTTGACTTGTTCACTGAGCGGCTCGCTCTGTACGGCGAAGAAGCTTGAGAAATCTTGGGTTAGGCGGCGATCGGTATCGATGCCTCGATAGCTAGCTGAAATAGTTGGCTGAGGATGAGCAAGCATGCGTGCTTTCAGTAGCTCCGGCCAGGTGTCTAAGTTGGGTTGCAAGGGAACGGCGCGGGGCCTAGATACCGCGGCATGGCTGCCATGGCAACGACCCGGCCGAAGTAATGTCAATAACGGTGGCCGGATGACCGAACCTCATCTCGAGGATAATCGTTCGACCTCCCGGCCCGGCTCTATTAAATACCTGGCGTGTTGCAAAGCCCTCCCTTCTTCCGCGCGCGACTTTCCCATGTGTCGCCCTAGGTTCTCAGATAGCGGGAAGCTTGAATGCCAGCCAGACTGGAACGATCACCGCCAGGCCGGCCAGGCTGCCGACAGTGAAGCAACCACACAGTGACCAGAAAACTCTGCCGGATGCACCCCAGAAGTATTTCCAAGACCGGACCATATAGACGGTCAGGGTGATCGCCAGGATGAGCCCCAACACGCTTCCCAGCGTTCCGAGAAACTGCACGGCGGCAAGCGGGAAGGTGAACCCGGCGGTGACGCAGGAGAAGAGCAGAAACTCGCGACTGGTTCGTCTCTGTGTGCCCTTGTTGTGCATGACCAGGTAGTAGACGGTGTACGAGATCGAGTACGTGACGAAAAGCCATAGCGTCTGCGCAACCGTCTTGACGAGTTCGTTACCAGTGAAAAGCGTAAACCCTGATGCACCTAACGCTAGCGTGTAAAGGCCGACGCTGTACTCCAGGAACCGGATGCCGTCATTGAGGTGGCCGGCTTCAAACGTTCGGCGCGTGCCCCGAGTGGGAGATACAAGAATCTTGCAGTACCGGATGATGTAACGCTTGATCTCGCTGAACTTAAAAAACGATTCAGCGAACAGCAGATAGGTATTAGAGCTTACGGTTTGTGGCGCGCCACACTCGCCGCAGAAGTGGCCAGTGCCCGACGCGCCGCAGTTGGCGCAACGAATTTTCTCTAGATCTTCCATCGCGGTCACGCCAATTTTTTGTCGGTAGCCATCGCTGGTCGTCCTTTCTTCTCGTAAGTTGACCACGCGGAGCGTATTACCATGGGGCGAGGGGTAGGGCATCCTCCACACCCATTGCGTCCCTGCTCTCCGCATGTGAGGAATAGTGTGG
>DASQVU010000046.1:0-3260 GCA_035640615.1 Pseudonocardiaceae bacterium | reverse complement strand
TGACGGGTGTGACGGGTTGCCGCGAACCCGTCACACCCGTCGCAAGACGGCCCTGAAACGGCTCAATCAGCGCGACATCCACAGCTCGTTACAAGGTGATCTGGATCTTGTCGTCCGGTGACCCTGCTAGCGAGATCACCTATCACTCTCAGTAATCGCAGTCTGGCGTGTGGGTGCCGAATTGGCCATCCACGGCGGTGACCTGCGGCATCGCTGGACGGTGGCGGTCGGGCATGATCGCCGGTCGTGGCGGTACGACTGTTGTATCTGACCTTCCGGCAGGTCATGTCCTGGCTGGGACTGCTGGCTCGCAGCTCACGATCGAAGAACGCGGAAATTCTTGTGCTCCGGCACGAGGTCGCCGTGTTGCGCCGCCAGGTGCGCAGACCGCGACTGTCCTGGGCTGACCGCGCGGTGTTCGCGGCACTGACCCGGTTGCTATCCCAGACCTGTCGACGGCATCGCATCGTCACCCCGGCCACGATCGTGCGGTGGCACCGCGATCTGGTGAAGCGACGCTGGACTCAGCCCCGGCGTCACCGCACCAGCGGCCGGCGCACCCCACCAGAACTGCGTCGGCTGGTCCTGCGACTGGCCGCCGAGAACCCTTCCTGGGGTTACCGACGCATCCACGGCGAACTCGCTGGGCTCGGCTATCGAATTGCGGCAAGTACCGTGTGGTCAATCCTGAAGCGATCCGGCATCGACCCGGCCCCGCGCCGCGAGGGGCCCAGCTGGCGGCAGTTCCTGCGGGCGCAAGCCCGCGGCATTCTTGCCACCGATTTCTTTTGTGTCGACACGCTGTTCCTGCAGCGGTTGTATGTGCTGTTCGTGGTGGAACACGCAACCCGTCGCATCCACGTTCTCGGAGTCACTGCCAACCCCAGTGGCGCCTGGGTTGCTCAGCAGGCGCGCAACTTTCTGATGGACCTCGGCGACCGCGTAGCCCAGTTCACCTTGTTGATCCGAGACCGCGACAGCAAATTCACCAGCGTCTTTGATGCCGTCTTCGCCAGCGAGAGTATCCGCATCCTGCGCACGCCGGTGCGGGCACCCCGGGCGAACGCGATCGCCGAACGATGGGTGGGAACTGCCCGCCGCGAGCTACTGGACCGGATCCTGATCATCAACCGTCGCCATCTCACCGCAGTGCTGGCCGAGTACGTGGCGCACTTCAACCACCATCGCCCGCACCGCGCCCTGCACCAGGCAGCACCACTGAGGTCACTACCACCCCCTGCGGCACCATCTTAGCTTCGCCTCCGACGTCGCGATCTGCTCGACGGGTTGATACACGAATACACCCAGGGCGCATGACGTGGATGACCAGTTCGGCACTCACAAGGTAGGAAATCAGTCCAAGCTCGCCATGTGCTCGTGTAAAAAATCGAGCGTCCGGCGAAGCAATCGTGAGACATGCATCTGGGAGATACCGACGTGCTCAGCGATTTCAGTCTGGGTGAGTTGGTGGAAAAACCGCAGTGCGAGGATCGTGCGCTCCCGCGCAGTGAGCTTAGCCAGCAACGGGCGCAATGCTTCCCGGTCATCGATGAGCGATATTTCGGCATCCAGGTCCCCGACGAACTTGTTGTGCATCGCGGCGGCGGAACCGGAGCTGAACATGTCATCCAACGACGCGCTTCGATACGCTTCTGCGGCATGCAGTGCTTCGATCACCTGCGAGAGCGATACTCCCAGCTGGTCGGCGATCTCGCTGGGCCGGGGTGAGCGGTTGAGTTGTTGGTACAGCTGGGCCTGCGCCCTCTTGATGGTCAGGGTGAGATCCTTGGTCCTGCGCGGCACCCGGGTCGACCACCCGTAGTCACGAAAGTATCGCCGTAACCCGCCGGTGATCGTCGGCACCGCGAAAGACAAAAACTGTGAACCTCGGGCGGGCTCGAAGCGGTCCACAGCGTTGATCAGTCCCACGGTGGCAACCTGGATCAGGTCCTCCAATGGCTCACCGCGGCCGGCAAACCGCCGTGCGATGTGCTCAGCCACCGGGAGGTAGCCGCTGATCAGCTGCTCTCGCAACTGCTGCTGCTCCGGATTGTCGGCACCAAGCTTGGCGTAGCGGCGCTGCAGCGGAACCAGATGCGCATATTCGTGCTCAGTCCCCACCGAGGACTCTGACAAAGTCGAAACGCCCGCCCCGTTGTGGTCTACTTGCGCGGTCAGGACCGGTGGCGGTATCCCGTGGTCGGTGGTGGCGACGTCGGGTCGGTCAGCAGATCAATCACGGCGTGAAGGAGCGTGGGATAGGTGCTAAATAGGCCCAGCAGACCGGTGGCCTTCACCGCGCGCTGGACCGCGCTGGTGATCAAACCGGCCAAGTGCAACTGTGACCCACGGGCCCCGACGAGCTCGCGCGCGCCTAGCAGACAACTCAGGCCGCTGGCGCCGAGAAAACGCACTGATTCCAGATCCAGGATGAGATGCGCTGGCTGGGCGACGAGCTGATCGCGCAGGTATTGCTCTACCACCGGCACGGTCAGCAGGTCGAGCTCTCCGTCGACCACCATGACAGTGATCCCCACCAGCGGGTAGTGCTGCACGCTTAATCCCAGCAGCCGGGTGGGCGCGGGCAACGCCACGCTGCCTAGGGGTGTGTGATCAGTCGCCGCTGCTGGGCCGAGCGGGTAGGTTGAAGACGCAGTCGCCGACAGGTTCGTCTGCCGATCCGACGGGTTGGCAGTATTGGTCACCACACCGTTCCTTCCGCAAGCCCCTATCGACCATGCGGTTTAGGTCGTGGTGCATCCGACCACTGATTTACCCGCCGCACGCTAAGCCCAAACTGGGCGTTGACAATGACCTCCGCAGCTGCCCTCAGGTTGATTCTGATGGGGGCGGGTTGACCGGCTGCTACTCCGAAGACACTCAATCCCGCCTGGAGAAGATCACTGCTGGCAGGAAGGCACTATTGCGTCGACGGATGAGCGGCTCGGGCAGGCAGGGCGAGGCACTGTTGCGTCCGGGATGGGAGCAGCGGTTGTCATGCTTGACGCAGGAGAGCCGCTCGCTGTGTCCCGCTCGGTGGCGCCCTCGGCGTTGGCCGGGTTTCGGTTTCCGCTGGAGGTGATCGCCTTGGCGGTGCGCTGGATCTGCGGTTGGGGCTCTCCTTCCGGGACGGGGAAGAGCTCCTGGCCGAGCGGGGCGTCGAGGTTGACCATGTCAGCTTGTTCCGCTGGGTGCAGCGCTTCACGCGGCTGCTGGCGTAGGCGCCACGTCCGTGGCGGCACCGTGTCGGGGACCGCTGG
>DASQVU010000045.1:0-2269 GCA_035640615.1 Pseudonocardiaceae bacterium | reverse complement strand
GCGACCGGCGATGGCGCCATGCACCCTCCCCACCAAAGCAACAGACCCCTGCACTATCCGTCCGGTGGGGACGCCCCTGTTAGCAGTGCCGGAGCGGTGAAGGGAGCGCTACCCGTACGTCGCCAACTCGCTCAAGCTGTCGGCAAGCAGCGCATGACAGCCGGCGGGTAAAAATCAATGACCAACGGCGAGATCGGCATTCCGTTCCATACAATCAGACCGCGCTAACCGCCGGACTTGCACCTCGCGCGGGTGCGTCAACGCAGCGTCGGTGCCGAGCAGTGCCTGCCCGATGCGCCGGACCAGCCGATCGCGTTGACCCGCTTTGGGCTGTCTTAGGTGTATTGGGGCGTCCATTGCGCCGCAGCAACTTGAGCGCGCAGGGCCTTGTCGTCTGCGTCCGGGGCGACTCCCTCGTGCACTGCCGTGATGGCAACGGCGGTTGCGACCTGGACGGCGGCAGCTCGGAGCTGGTTGATCGGGGGAAGTAGCGGTGCATACTCGTCGGCCAGCGCTGGTGACAGTGCGCCGAGGGCCTGTGCGGCGGCGGTGAGCATGGCGTCGGTGACCCGGTGGGCGTGGGAGGCCACGACGCCCAGGCCGATGGCGGGGAAGATGAAGACGTTGTTGCATTGCGCGACGGGGACTGGTTTGTGGTTAATGTCTAGCGGTGGGTAGGGCGAGCCGGTGGCGACCAGTGCGCGCCCGTCAGTCCAGCGGGCAAGGTCAGCGGGGTCGGCCTCGGAGCGTGAGGTTGGGTTCGAGAGCGGGAAGATGATCGGCCGCTTGGTTTTGGCCGCCATCTGGCGCACGATTGATTCGTTGAATGCACCCGCGGCAGTGGACAGTCCAATCAGGATTGTCGGAGCGGTGTTGGCGATGACGTCGGCGAGATTGGGGGGGCCGTGGCTGGTCCGCGTCCAGCCGGCGAGCGCTGCGGCGGGCTGGGCATAGCGGCGCTGTTCGGCGCTGAGGTCGCTGCGGTCCTCGGTGAGCAGGCCGGCTTTGTTGACGAGGAAGAAGCGTTGGCGTGCCTGGGCGTCGGGGAGGCCGTCGGCGACCATTTGGCTACGCAGCATGTCCGCGACGCCAATCCCGGCCGAGCCGGCGCCCAGCATTGCTACCCGCTGGTCACGCAGCCGTGATCCGCTGGCGTGCACGGCGCCGGTGAGCACGCCGACCACGACTGCGGCGGTTCCCTGGATGTCGTCGTTGAAGGTCAGCAGCCGGTGGCGGTAGCGCTGGAGGATGGGTCGGGCGTGCGCAGTGGCGAAGTCCTCCCACTGCAGCAGCGTCCCCGGTAGCTCCTGTTCGACTGCCTCGACGAAGTGCTCGATGAAGTCGTGGTAGTCGCCGCCGTCGATGCGCTGGTGGCGCCAGCCGATGTATTCGGGGTCATCCAGTAGATGCCGATTGTTGGTGCCGACGTCGAGCACGATCGGCAGGGTGCGCGCCGGGTGGATCCCGCCGATCGCCGAGTAGAGGGCCAGCTTGCCGATCGAGATCCCCAGGCCGCCGGCGCCCTGGTCGCCGAGCCCGAGCACGCGCTCGCCATCGGTGACGACGATCACATCGACCTCGTCGTGGGGGCGGTTGCGCAGCAGTTCGGGTAGCCGGTTGCGGTGCGGGTAGGACAAGAACAGACCGCGGTGGCGCCGGTAGATGTGGCTGAACTGCTGGCAGGCCAGCCCGACCGTCGGGGTGTAGACGATGGGCAGGAGTTCCTCGACGTGGTCGACGATCAGTTTGGAGAACAGCACTTCGTTGGTGTCTTGCAGTGCACGCAGGTAGACGTGCTTGGTGAGGTTGTCGCCGTAGCGGCTGAGTGCTTGGTGTGCCCGCAGCGCCTGTTGCTCGAGTGTCTCGATGGCTGGGGGCAGCAGGCCGTCCAGACCGAGCGCGTGGCGCTCGACAGCGGTAAACGCCGCGCCCTTGTTGGCCAGCGGGTCGCCCAGCAGCGCGGCGCCGCGCCGGTGCGGTGACGCGGTCACGGTCATGGCGACATGATCGCGCGCGGCGGTGGCGTTGTCTTTAGAGCCAGGCGGCCTATTTTTCTTATCGCTAACGGGGAATGGCGGCTGGCCGCGCTGCCACCCGGCCGCAGCCGCAGCCGCAGCAGCGTGTGGGTGCACTGATGCATTGAGGCGACAAGAGTCTTCGCCATGCAGCAAGTAGGGAGGCAGCGGAGCGGCACGGGTGCGAGAACGGTTGGACCGACGATACTGTTTTCGGGTGGACGCATCCCCCTAATCTTTCATCAGCAGATTTT
>DASQVU010000044.1:0-2618 GCA_035640615.1 Pseudonocardiaceae bacterium | reverse complement strand
CGGCATGTGGTGCGGCGGCGACATGAGCGCGGCGACCAGATCCTCCTCGTTCACCATGGTCACAGCGAACCCCCCGAGCGGCACGATTGACCGGACCATCGCGGGGGCCATTTGCCAACGATCTTCGATTCAGGGTGCGGGGTGCGGGTTAGTTCAAGGGTTTCGACACCTCCGGTTCAGGGCAAGGGTTGATCACGATTTGGTGCGCTTCGGTCACATACATTATTGGCGACATCCACACATTGGCGACCTACATTGTCATCAACCGCAACCAACACCGCGACGCTTGCGTCGTTGGGGCCACGGCTTGACGAGCGGCTGTAGCGTGGGTGCCGTTTACGGCGAGCAATGGATCGATCCGAATTGGCTACGGCCGACGGCAGGTCATTGTATTTTTTTGGACCGACGGTGGGGGATCGGGAGTATCGTGGGCCAGGTGTCGAGCACCCCGCCAGGGCGCCGGCTGGACCTCGTGCACCGCACCGGAGCGGCGGTGCTCGGAGCAGGCTTGTGTGTCTTCGGCGTGCTCGGGGTCGCCGATCGGTTGGAATTCCTCGCAGTCCGCGGGAAAGTGGTTCTCGGGCTAGCCACGAATGGTCTGCTGGCGACGATCTCGCTCATCGTCGGCGGCGTCCTCATCAGCGCCGCGCTGCGCGGCGGCCGCAGTTCCTCGACGATCACCGTGGCCATCGGTGCGCTGTTCCTGCTCTCCGGCTTGCTCAATCTTTTCGTCCTGGACACTGGGCTCAACCTGCTGGGATTCCGGCTGTCAAATGTGATCTTCAGCTTCATCGCCGGGATGTTGCTGCTTTTCCTGGGCGCCTATGGTCGCTTCAGCGGTGGCTTGTCGGCGGACAACCCCTATTACCAGCTCCGGCATCGCCACGACCCGCCGTCGCCCACCGACCACACCGCGCACCAGGACGGCGGCATCGATGATGCGGAACTGGCGGCGGCCGAGCTGGCCGTCGCCGAGGGTCATGCCACGCCGGAGCAGGAGTGGCTGGTGGCCGAGGACGCCCGGCACCGGGCCTACGAGGCACACCGGCACGCATGGGAGGCCTACGAGCGTGCACGCACGGCGGATTCCCCCGTGCCTCCCTACTGGCAAGGCGCGTCCTACCCGCCCTGGTCCAGCGCAGCGAAACGGAAGCCACGTCGTCGCGCGCATTGACCGCGGTTCTTGCGCACCGTCTCACCCAGCACCGGGTGACACAGCAGGTACACGTTTAGCGCGACGATGGTTGAGGCGATGCCGGTCACCGCTGCTGTGGTGATCGGGCGGTTGACCTGGCCGCGGACCGCCTGACTGTCCGACAGCGCGGGCGACGACCCGGCCGGCCAGGTCGAGGCGAGCAAGACCGGGCATGTCGGCTAGGTGGTGTGGCTGGATACCTCAGAATTGATCAGGGTTCATCGTGGGGGGTGGGCTGGTGATCGAACGTGGACTGTACCCGCTGGGAGGGTTGTAGCGTTCGGTGTTGGCGTAGGAGCGGTAGGAGGCCCGGTCGGTGGGGGTGAGCGCCACGTCCTGGATGAAGAGGGTGAGCAGGTTGCGGGGCCATAGCCGCCGCGCGCGGACGGTGTTGATTTCGGCGCAGAACACCACGATGACCGCTTGCAGGTACAGCCAGGCCAGCAACCCGAAAACCAGCCCGAACACCCCATAGACCTGCGATGCGCCGGTGAGTTCGCGACTGAGGAACAACGCGCCCACCGTCTGCAGTACCTCAACGGCGACCGCGGCGCCGATCGCGCCGGGCATCAGATCCGCCAGGCCCACGTCGCGGACGGTCAGCACCCGAAACACGATCACGAACACCGCCATGTTGAGGGCCACCGCCAGCGCGATCGCGGCGATGCGCACCCCGGTGCCGATGCCGTAGCCCAAGCCGTCGGCCACCGGGCCGACCGCGGATAGCGCGGTGGTCATCAGAATGACCGCTCCGAACAGGACAAATAGCACCAGACCGCGGAGCCGGGACACCACCAGGTTGGGGCGGGCATAACGCGGCACCGCCCAGACTCGATCGAAGGCGTTCTGGACGGCCAGCGTGACGCCCAGCCCCCCGTAGATGGCACCGAGGATGCCCAAGATCACGCCCAGGCGGCTGCCGTGGATCGAGCTGATGTTCTGCTGCAGTTGCGGGCCGATGATCGGGAAATGCTGCAGCGCCGAGCCGAGCAGCGCGTGCTGCACGGCGGGGTCACCCTCCAGCGCGTAGCCCAACACGCTGACCAGCAACAGCATCAGCGGAAACAGCGAGAGGAAACCGTAGTAGGTGATCAGAGAGGCAAGGTAACCACCCTGATCGTCGATGAACTTGCAGACCACCGCCACCGGGAAACCCAACCAGGTATGACGCCGTTGGAAGCGGTCCAGGACAGCCGTGACACCCATTCCCCACCGTTCCGTCTCATCAGCTCAACTCAATCCAGTTCTCCGTTCCTCGCATCGATCACGAGACACGTCACCACCTCTTCTCGTCGGTGTCGCCAGCTCATCGGTCGGAGACCGCTGGGTGATCCACCACAGCGACCTCCAGCGTGGGTTCATCAGGTCATGGTGCACGCCTGCGTGTCCCAGTTGGATGCGCCGTTGACGCAGATGCTGAGCA
>DASQVU010000043.1:0-8951 GCA_035640615.1 Pseudonocardiaceae bacterium | reverse complement strand
GCCGCACGCGCATTAGGCACATGAGATCAGTACGCCGAGTTCGACAGCAGGCCTGCCGGCAATCTTTGGGCACAACCCTGTTGTCGAACTCGGCGACGTCATGTTGTTAAGTCACGAGCACTACTGGCCACTGAGTCGAGGGCGTGATGGTTTACCGCCTCCACATGTCCGACCGGGCGGCATTCAAGCGTTGCCGGCGGGAATGGGACTTCAGCTCGCGCAATCGGCAAAATCTTGAACCTATTGCTGGTCCCAGCTCAATCGATTTCACCCAAGCTCTACGCGACGCGCTAGCCGTGTACTACTTCCCTGGAATGTGGGAATGGAGCCGGGCAATCGTTCAGCCATTGGTGCACCAGGCGTTGGATCGCTCGGTGCGCGGCCAGATTGAGGGTACCGCCGCCGACGAGGCGGTGCAGGAGTTGCTGAACCGTGGTCACGCGCTGCTCGACGCCTACGCGGCGTGGGCGCCCACGGTTGACCACTTCACTCCCATCCGCGTGGACGTCGATTTCGAGGTCAACATTCCCGACCCGGCGCGACCTGGCATCAGCCTGCTCACCGCGGCCGGTGACGAGGCCCGGTATTGCGGCCGCGTCGACCTGCTGGTCATCGACTCCGACGACGCCTACTGGGTCGTCCAGCACCGGCTGGTCACCGATGATTGGGCGGATCACGATGCGCTCCAGCTGGATGAACAGACGATTGCCTGGGCCTGGGCATGGCCACAGTACTACCTGGGAATGCAGATCTCGGGCACGATCTACAACGAGGTGCATGTGGACGCCGGGAGACTGGGCACCCCTCAGGTTCCGGTGCCCGAGGGACGTCCCCAGGTGGGTCATCGCCGGATGTATGCGCGCAGTGGCACGGTCTCTGGGGAACGCTTGCATGCCGAAGGTACTGAGGCGTTCCGCCGTACCCGGATCCGGCGCAGTGCGACCGAACTCGCGGCGGCCGGTGCGGATCTGGCCGCCGAGGTCAACGCAGCCACCAGCCCAGATCTCTATGTTTACCCCAGTCCCTCGCCCGAGGTGTGCGGTCGCTGCTTGTACCGCTCTCCTTGCGTGATCGTGAACCAGGGTCAAGATCCGTCCACCGAGCTGTCCAAGTCGTACCGATCTCGCCCACAGGAGGCCGTCGAGGAGGGCCGCCTTGGCGCTGTCACCTGGTCGATGAACCGCGGCGCCGCCCCACCGCCCTGGGCCAGCAAACGCTGACATCCCGTTTAAAACGGCAGTCTGGATGCAGGCTGCCGTTTTAACGGGCTCGATTACCGCGCTCTGCACCCAGACTGCACAGTGGCGCCAGCGACGGCGATCTGGCCGAGGCTGATGCCGGCGTCGTTGGGAGGGACACGGTGGTGGGTGAGCACGTGGAATCCGGATTGCTCCAAACTCGCTACGGTGCGCTCGAGCAGCAGCACGTTCTGGAACACCCCGCCGGATAGGGCGGCGACGTCGACCCCGGTGGTTTCTCGCAACATCACGCAGATCCGGACGATCGCATCGGCCAAGCCGTGATGGAACCGGGTGGCAATCAGTTCGGCAGGTACGCCCGCTTTCCGGTCGGCTACCGCGGCTCGCACCAAGTCCACGCCGTGCAGCTGCAGCGCGGGACCCTCGGTGATGGTCGCGGAGTAGCTGCCCGACTCGGTCAGGTCGGCTCGTTGTTCGAGCTCCACCGCGGCCTGGCCCTCGTAGTTGATCGAGTCGCGGATCCCGAGAACGGCTGCAACCGCATCGAACAGGCGTCCCGCGCTCGACGTCAGCGGGGCGTTCACCCGCCGGGACGCCATGGCCAGCACCGCGTCCCAGTGCTGGGCATTGCGCTGGATCAGGTCTTGCGGCGCGTCCGAACCCAGGTAGGCGGCCGCCATCCGCCAGGGTTGCCGGATGGCGGCCGCGCCGCCTGGTAGTGGGACGGGAACCAGGTGCGCCATCCGCTGAAATCCGGTGAGGTCAGCCAACAAGAACTCGCCACCCCACAAGGTGCCGTCACTGCCGAAACCCGTCCCGTCGAAGGCCACTCCCAGCACTGGACCAGCCGCACCGTTGTCGGCCAGGCAGGAGGCGATGTGCGCGTGATGGTGCTGGACTCCCACGAGTTCCACGTCAGCGAGATCGACGGCGTATTTGGTAGACAGGTATTCCGGGTGCAGGTCGTGCGCCACAACCTCGGGCGTCACGTCGAAAAGGCGCCGGAAGTGCGCTATACCGTCGGTGAACGACCGCAGTGTCTCGTAGTTCTCCAGGTCGCCGATGTGGTGGGACAGGAACGCGTGGCGTCCACGGGCCAGGCAGAAGGTGCTCTTGAGTTCAGCGCCGCAGCCCAGGATCGGGAGGGGCACCGGCTGCGCGAGGGTCAGCGGCTCGGGCGCGTAGCCGCGGGATCGGCGCACCGGCAGTTCGGCGCCACGGAACACCCGCACTACCGAGTCATCGGTGCGCATGTGGATCGCGCGGTCGTGCGTCAGATACGCATCCGCGATTCCCGTCAACCGCCGCCGCGCGTCCTCATCCTGGTAGGCAATAGGCTCATCGGAGATGTTTCCGCTGGTGAGCACGATGGGCTCGGCGGTATCGCGGAGCAGCAGGTGATGCAGCGGGGTATAGGGCAACATCAAACCCAGGTTGCGGTTGCCCGGTGCGACAGCCGGAGCGACCGGAGCGTCCGGACGCCGCGGTAGCAGCACGACCGGCCGCCGGCGCCCGGCCAGCACCTGCGCTGCCACCGGGTCGACTTCGCACAGCTCACGCGCAGCGTCCAGGTCCGCCACCATTACCGCGAACGGCTTGTCCTCGCGGTGCTTACGCGCCCGCAACTCGGCGGTCGCGGCAGCATCTGCGGCCAACGTCGCGACGTGGAAACCGCCAAGCCCCTTGACGGCCAGCACAGCCCCCTCCCTCAGCAACCGCGCGGCCGCGGCCAGGGGCTCCCCGGGTAACTCGGCGCCGCTGGCGTCGATCAGCTGCAGCCGAGGTCCGCAGGCCGGGCAGCACACCGGCTGCGCGTGGAAACGCCGGTCGGCCGGATCGTGGTATTCCCTGGCGCAGTCCTGGCACATCGCGAACGGCGCCATCGTGGTGAACGGCCGGTCATAGGGCACGTCGCGCACGATGGTGAAACGGGGACCGCAGTTGGTGCAGTTGATGAACGGATAGCCGAACCGGCGGTCGGCCGGATCAGCCAGCTCACGCAGGCAGTCCCCGCACGTGGCGGTATCTGCAGAGATCAAGGTGTCGCGCCGGCCGCCGGCGTTGCTGGCTACGATGTGAAAACCTGGTTCGCCGGTCGGAGCCAGCGGCTGGGTCCGCACCTGCTCGATGACGGCCAGCGGCGGCGCCTGCACCGGTAGCGTGGCGAGAAACTCGCTGACCGCCTGCTCGGCTCCCTCAATTTCCACGAAGACGCCGGCGGTGTCGTTGCCGACCCGGCCGGACAAGCCGAAACGGTGCGCCAGGCCATGTACATACGGCCGGAATCCCACACCCTGCACGACGCCTTCGACCCGCACCCCAACTCGGATACTGTGCTGCACAGAAGGATTCTCCCGCTCTTGACAAGATCCCCGCACGGGGACTGGACTGGGTATACGACCGAGGAGGGTGCTCTTGCACGAAATGTCGATCACGCAGAGCGTGGTCCAGGCGGTGTGCGATCGGATGGGTGATGCGCAGATACGCCGAGTTTGCTTGGAGATCGGTACGCTGTCTGGTGTCGTGGCTGATTCGGTCCGGTTTTGCTTCGATCTTATTACCGAGGGCACCACGCTCGAAGGAGCGTCGTTAGAGATCATCCAACCCACGGGCAAGGCGCGCTGCCGGGACTGCGGCGCGGAATTCGTGCTCAACGACCTGCTGGTGCTGTGCGAGTGCGGTAGCGCGAACCGCGAACTCCTCGCGGGAGAAGAACTGAAGATCCGGGAAGTTGAGGTAATGGCCTGATGTGCGCAACGTGTGGCTGCTCCAGTGAGACCATCCTTGAGCTTCACGAGCATAACCACGAACACGGCCATGACCACGATCACGATCACAGCCACTCGAAGACCCGGACGGTCACCCTGGAACAGGCGGTACTGGCCCGCAATGACGCACTCGCCGAGCGCAACCGCAAGTGGCTTGCCGAGCGCAGCATTCTCGCCGTGAATCTGATGAGCTCACCCGGAGCCGGCAAGACCACGCTCCTTGAGCGCACCATCCGCGAACTGGGCGCCGAGCTGCGGGTGTCGGTCGTCGAAGGTGATCAGGAGACGGTGCTGGACGCCGACCGGATCCGCGCCACCGGCGCTCCGGCGATACAGATCAACACCGGCCAGGGATGCCACCTCGACGCGAAGATGCTCGCCAGGGGGCTGCAGACGCTGGACCCGCCGGAGGGCTCCGTGGTGCTGATCGAGAACGTTGGAAACCTGGTGTGCCCGGCGTTGTTCGACCTCGGAGAACAGGCTCGAGTCGTGATCACCTCGGTTACCGAGGGCGCGGAGAAGCCCCGGAAGTACCCGCAGATGTTCCGCGCCGCCGACCTCGTGCTGCTCAACAAGATAGATCTGCTGCCGTACGTCAAGTTCGATGTCGACGACTTCCTGGACGGCGCCCGACGCGCGAATCCGGGTGTCGAGGTACTGCAGCTGTCGGCCACCACCGGCGACGGGATTGCTGACTGGTACGGCTGGCTGCGCGCCCGCCTGCCTTAACGCCTCGGTCTCCGGCTCAGTACGGCCGCTTGGGCATGAGCACCCACAGCGCTAGGTAAACCACGAACTGGGGCCCGGGCAGCAGGCAAGACAGCAGGAACAGCAGCCGGACCATGTTGGCATCCCAGCCATACCGGTCGGCTATGCCGGCGCACACGCCAGCGATGACTTTGCCTTCGCGTGGCCGGGTCAAGGTCGTGGTACTCATCAAACTCTCCTGGAGGGGACGGGCAGTTCCCACTGTCCCCCGCAACGACTGAGCTGACTTCGGTGGGCACCCTGAATCCGGCATCGGGGTCACCCCGAGAACGGTTCGGATCGGCGTCCAGGTCGACCTTGACATGGACGCCGAGCCCAAGCAGCGTGGCGTCACCCCGCCGCCGGCATGGCGGAGGTCACCAGGTAGGGCTTGAGCAGAATCCCCAGTTGCAGGGTCAGCATCCGCATCCACGCTTGACCCACCTGCGCGGCCTCCGGTGGATCCGGAAGCTTTCCGAAAACGAAATCACCATCAAGGCCCGGCGCAATGGTGTTCAGCGCGGTCATGACTCTCATCTGAACCCAGCCCATGAGCGCAATGGTCAGATCAGGTGGTATCACCACATGCGGGTGTGTCCCGCCGTCTTTGACGTGGGCATCAGCGACTCGGGACATGTAGCCATGGAAATCGCTGTCCATCGGTTTGGTCGTGGTCCGCAACCACCATCCCTTCAAGGTCATCTTGCGCTGCGCGAGATGCGAGGCATCCTGGAAATACCCGGCAGATTCCGGGCGGGAAAGCAGGTAATCATACGCAAGGGTAACCACGCCGCCCGCCGCTGGGCCAAGTAAGGGCCCGCTCCTGCGCAGAATAGATGCCTCTTTGGGGCCGAAGCCCGCAAAATCCGCGTAGGGATGGAACTCAGCACTTTCATGTTTACCCAGCGGGCCATCCGGTTGCGTGAGGCTCGGCTCCAGCATGATCCCGAGCTGCAGCATGAACTGGTTCATCCAGGCGGCACCCGCGGCCGATACGGTCGCTACGTCGCAGACCTCCCCCATGGCCGCCAGGATCTGGCCTTGCAGCCAGGCGACCAAAGCCAGGACAAGTTGAGGCGGAAGCGCCACCTGCACTCCAGGGAAGGTCACTTTCCTTGCCCCGACATGACTGACGTCCCGGACGAAGGCCGCCAGGTCGCCGTCAAAAGGACCGGCAATCGTCCTCTCGAACCATTCTTTTATCAGCGGCTCGCTGACTGGCGGATTCGACCCTCCCGTCAAATGAGCGGACTCTGGACGCGTCATCAAATATTCCGAGACGGCTGCCGGCATGCGGTCGATCGCCACCGAGATCGCCCTGCCGGTTTCCTGCACGGCGCCCGCCTCATACTGACCGAATCCCGCAAACTCGGCGAGTGCGGCGAATTCTGGTGTCACCAGTTGATCATCGCTTTCGACGTCGATGATTTCATCGGCCTCTACGGTCATGACTATCCTCCCTCCTAGTGGGAGACAAAGATACTCGTGCCCCCGCACGCATTTGTGACCCTAGCGTGCTGGTTGTTACCGTAAGGTTGAGTCGATGTGACCAATCGCGAAAAGGTGTTAAACCATAGTTGCCAGCTTCTCACCGTCGTGACTTACGTAACAGCTTTTAGCAGCACAGGCGGGTAGGACCGGATAGGGCAGAAATCTGCCGGCATCCGCATGACCGCGGGTAGCCGCGTCAGCGGTTGGCTGCTGCGGTTAGCCGCCGGGTGTTCTCATCGAAGACACCGAGCAGATTCACGTCGGCTCCCGGGCTGGGTTGGTGAGCCAGCGAGGACCGGTCCCGGCTCGCTATCAGCCGAGACGACCGGCACCACTGACGTACGGTTACGTGATCCGCGGCGGGCTAGCGGAGCCCCGGCTCCGAAGATCGTCCGTCGGGGGCGCGGCTCGGGTGCGGCGCGGTGGACCTGGCCCAGATTCCACGGGTGAGGCTGGTGAAGCTGACCCGCCGAGCGAGTTGAGGAAGGCGTCGGCCGTCGGCCGGACCGGCGCGCCGAACAGGTCCTCAGGCTGGCAATACAGCGAGTTCGCGCGGCCGGTGGTTGAGCCGCCGGGCACCGTGTTCCTCGACGACCACGATGTCCTCGATGCGGGCTCCCCAGCGCCCGGGCAGGTAGATGCCGGGCTCGATACTGAACGCCATCCCCCGGTCGAGCAGCAAATCATTGCCGGCCACGATGTAGGGCTGCTCGTGCACCTCCAGGCCGATCCCGTGGCCAGTGCGGTGGATGAACCGATCGCCCAAACCGGCGTCAGTGATCGGGATGCGGGCGGCGGCGTCGACCGCGCCCGCGGTGGTCCCCGGTGCGACCGCTGCGACTGCGGCTTCCTGAGCGGCTTTCAGTACCGCGTAGCTGTCGGCGACCTCGGGGTGTGCCGGCTCGCCCAGGGTGTACGTGCGGGTGCAGTCGGAGAAGTAGCCGTCCGGAGTGGGGCCCCCGATGTCGACCACCACCAGGTCCCCGGGTCGCACCACCCGGTCGGAAACGTCGTGGTGCGGGCTGGCCCCGTGGGGTCCCGAACCGACGATGACGAAGGCCGCCGCGGTGTGCCCTTCCGCGACGATCGCCGCGGCCACATCGGCACCGATCTGCGCCTCGGTCCGCCCAACCTGCAACCACTCCCCCATCCGGGCATGCACCCGGTCGATAGCCTCCCCGGCAGCGGCCAGCGCGGCGATCTCGGCGGCGTCCTTGCGCATGCGCAGCTGCGCTAGCACCGTCGAGGCCAGCTCCTGGGTCCAGTCAGGCAGCGCGGCCCGCAGCCCCAGCACGTGAGCTGCGGGCATCGCGTCTCCCACCGCGGTCCGGGTGCCAACCGACCCAGACTTGTGCAGCAGAGTGGCGACCAGGGCGTAGGGATCCTCCCCATCGGTCCACTCCACGATCTCCAAACCGAGATCCACTGCGGGGGTGCCGTCCAGGCCTGGCCGTTCCAGAGCCGGCACCACCAGCGCAGGATCACCGTCGGCCGGCAGCACCAAGCAAGTCAGCCGCTCATGCGACTCGCCGCCGATTCCCAGCAGGTAGCGCAGATCGGGGCTGGGCGTGAGCAGCAGGGCGGCCAGGCCGGCGGCGTGCGCCGCATCGCGCGCCCGAGCCAGGCGGGCGGTGAGAGTCTGGAGTGGGGCGGGCACACCGCTAGCCTAGAACCGGCCGGTAGGGCAGGTGGCAGGCTCTGCCCTTATGGACACGCCGTTGCTGCTCATTGACGCCGCGAGCCTGTACTTCAGGGCCTATTACGGGGTCCCCGAATCCATCACCGCGCCGGATGGGACCCCCGTGAACGCGGTGCGGGGCTTCACCGACATGCTGGCCCGGCTGATCGACCAGCGCCGGCCGAGCCGCCTGGTGGCGTGCTTGGACTTGGACTGGCGACCGGCTTTCCGGGTCGCCGCGATCGCCTCCTACAAGGCCCACCGGGTCGCTGAGGCGACCAAGCCGGGGGCTCCCGACGTCGAGAACGTGCCGGACACGTTGAGCCCTCAAGTCCCCCTGATTGTGGATGTGCTGGCTGCCGCGGGGTTGGCTACCGCCGGTGCCGCAGGTTACGAGGCAGACGACGTGATCGGCACGCTGGTCGCCGCCGAGCGCCGCGACCCGGTGGAGGTGGTCAGCGGCGACCGGGACTTGTTCCAAGTGATCCGTACCGAACCGACCCCGGTACGTGTGGTCTACGTCGGGCGAGGGCTGGCCAACGCTGACGTGGTGGGACCCGCCGAACTGGCCAGCCGGTACGGGTTGCCGGAAGGCGGTGCCGGACCGGGTTACGCGGACCTCGCCACCTTGCGCGGGGACCCCTCCGATGGGCTGCCCGGGGTGCCAGGCATCGGGGAGAAGACCGCGGCCACGTTGATCAGCCGGTTCGGCTCGGTGGAAGGGTTACTCGAGGCGCTGGACGATCCTCGATCGGCGCTCGCCTCGGGGCTGCGGGCGAAGCTGCGATCTGCCCGGGACTATCTGGAGCTGGCGCCCGCGGTTGTGCGGGTGGCGACCGATGCCCCGGTACAGCTGGATCGCGACGACACGCTGCCCTGCGCACCCGTCGACCCGGCGGGGCTCACCGCGCTTCAGCGCAGATGGGGTCTGGGCACCACGGTAGAGCGCCTTGTTGCGGCTCTTCAGCGCCGGCGCTGACACGCGTCCTCGGCGAGGAGGTCGCTGGCCTTCTCCCCGATCATCATGACGGTGATGTTCGGGTTGACGGCTGGCAGGAACGGCATGAT